>JAQGLP010000021.1 GCA_028292835.1 Variovorax sp. | reverse complement strand
CTGTGGGGCTCTTAGCTCAGTTGGTAGAGCAGCGGACTCTTAATCCGTAGGTCGAGTGTTCGAGTCACTCAGGGCCCACCACCCACACATACCGCGCCAATATTGCAAAGCCTGCTACTAAAACAGTAGCAGGCTTTTTGCATTGGCGTCGCCTGCAGCGCGTCCTGAAAACAGGACTTCCGGCGTCCGCCTTCGACAGACGTGAAACCGCCGGTCACCTCACGTGTAGGTGGTCGCAGTCATTATCAATGGCAGGCGTCCGACGTTGCCGGGATAAGGCATGTCGCTTGCTTGTAGGCCTCCTGTCTCAACACCGTAAAGGAAGCGCAATGCTTGCCATGGACTACCGCGGCCCCTACCGGGTGCGTGCCACGCAAAAACCGGAACCGGTCATCGAACATCCCAACGATGCCATCGTGCAGGTCACGCGCTCGTGCATCTGCGGCTCGGACCTGCATCTCTACCACGGGCTGGTGCCCGACACGCGCATCGGCACCACCTTCGGCCATGAGTTCGTCGGCAAGGTGATCGATATCGGCCCGTCGGTCCAGAACCTGAAGGTCGGCGACAACGTCCTGGTGCCTTTCAACGTGTTTTGCGGCACCTGCTACTTCTGCCAGCGCGAGCTCTACGGCAATTGCCACAACACCAATCCCCAGGCGACCGCGGTCGGTGGCATCTATGGTTATTCGCACACTGCGGGCGGCTACGACGGCGGCCAGGCCGAGTACGTGCGCGTGCCGATGGCCGATGTCGGCCCGACCAAGATCCCGGACGACATTTCGCTGGACGATGCGGTCCTGCTGACCGACGCCTTCCCGACCGGCTACCAAGCCGCCGAGATGGGAGAGATCGAGCAGGGCGACACCGTGGTCATCTTCGGCGCCGGACCGGTCGGCATTTTTGCGGCAAAGTCTGCCTGGCTGCTCGGCGCCGACCGGGTGATCGTGGTGGACCACGTCGAGTACCGGCTGGAGTTCGTCAGGAATTTCGCCCAGTGCGAGGTGGTCAACTTCAAGGACGTGGACGACATGGCGGTCCACATCAAGAAGATGACCGATGGGCTGGGCGCCGATGTCTGCATCGACTGCGTGGGCTGCGAGGCCGCGGGCAACATGCTGCAGCAGCTCACCGGCGTCAAGCTGAAGCTGCAGGCCGGCTCGGCCACCGTGCTGCACTGGGCCATCAATTCGGTGCGCAAGGGCGGCGTGGTGTCGATCGTCGGCGTGTACGGGCCGACCTTCAACGCCGTGCCGATCGGCAATGCATTGAACAAGGGACTGACGCTGCGCATGAACCAGGCGAGCGTCAAGCGCCACCTGCCGCGCCTGATCGAACACATCCAGGCCGGGCGCCTCGATCCGAAAGCCATCATTACCCATCGGATCCCGCTGGAAGAAGTGTCGGATGCCTATCACATCTTCTCGAGCAAGCTCGACAACTGCATCAAGACCGTGCTCATCCCGCCCGGGGCGCACTAAGCAAAAGCGGATTCAAGGAGTCAGCCACCATGGAAACACCTGAAAAGTACGCGCACATCCGAGGCTGGGGCGCGGATCTCGACCACGCCAATCGCCCGGCCTACCCGCGCGAGAGAAAACCGCCCCGGCTGCAGGGGGTGCACTGGACGCAGCCCGAGCAGCAGAAACAGCACATGGAAATCCTCCGCTCGATCGAGCACCCCGGCATCACGCCGATCTTCGGTACCAGCGTGGCGCCCAGCGGCCTGAGCGGCCGTCTGCGCCGGTTCGCCTTCAAGTACAGCGAGAACGACCTGCGCCACTGGCTGATGCTGCTGCTGGCCGACCGCATCAACATGGGCGAAGGGCTGGTGGCCGACCTGTCGCGCGGCCATGTCCCGAACATTTATGCCGAGATGGGCGGCCCCGCCGAAATCAGGCACAACCCGGCTGGCGCCGCGAAAAAAGCGCTGGTACTCACGGCCTCGCTGGGCCTGGGCTGGTGGCTGCTGACGCGTGATCGTCATCCCCGCAGCCGCAATCGCAGTCGCAGCCAGCAACGCAGGCTTCGCTCAGCGATGGAAAAGGATCGTTGATAAAAAAACACCCACCGACGCAGCCGCGTCGGTGGGTCCAGGTTTTTCATCGCTCCATCCGGTCCATGCCCCTGCCGGGATTCACTGTCCGGTCAGGAGCTCTAGCCTCACCCTGTCTCAGGGCAGTTCGCGAGAACCCGGCAGCCTGGAGAAACCGTCGTTCTTGCCGGTCATCGAGTCCCAGCCCTGACGTACCGCCAGCTTGAAGCGGTCCCAGGAACTACCCGGATAACGGGTGCTCCAGTCGCGCTGCGCATCGGCTTCGACCTCGTCCCATGAGCGGTTCGCGTAGCGGGAATCCGAGCGCAGGCTGGAGCCGTACTGGTAGGCCGGTTCATAGTCCTCGTAGCGCCCGCCCTGCGTTGCGAAGTTGCTGTCGTAGTGCGATCGATAGAGGCTGCTGCGGTCGTCCGTGGCGCCACCACCAGCCGCTCCCGTCTTGTCCACCTCCACCACGGTGTTTCGCACCGTGTCGCTGACCGTCTTGGAGCTGCTGGAGCTTTGGGTGCCGACCACCACCTCCTCGACCACGCGTGCAGTCTTGTTGACCACGGCGCGCTCGGCCGTTTCCTTGACTTCGATGGTGCCGTCCCGGAAGGCGGCAAGGTCGGCCTCCGTGGCGGGGCGGTCCACCGGCCGGCGCTCGATCGCGGCACGCTGCTCGCGAAGCTCGACCGTCTCCTCGACCGGCTTTTCCTCGGTGCGCACATGCACGCGCACGGCACCCAGGTCGACCTCGCGCTTGCCCACTTCAAGCTGTTCTCGCACCACCGGCAGAACCTTGCCGCGCTCGGCTTCGACCTGCTCGCTGGTATAGGGCTTTGCGCTTGCGTCGAAGCTGGAATAGCCCTCCTGGCGCCACGCCTCGGCACGTTTTTCGATGTCGACGGCGCCTGCGCTGGCAAGCGCCGTGCGGGCGCTGTCGACGCTGCTCTCGTCGGTGACCGTCACCGAAACCACCGTGCCGCCGCGGCGCACCGCTTCGGAGTAATGGCCGGCCTGCTCGTCACCGCCGAAGAGATTGCTGAAGAAGTGCCCGACGTTCGCCATGAAGCCTTCACCGGTGTCGCTCTCGGTATCGCGCGTCGTTGTCGTCGTGGTGGCGGCGCTGCCGCCGTTGTCCGCGAGGTAATTGGAATGCGACTGCACATGGACATCGCTGTCCCGGAAACCCGCCCTCACCAGTTCAACGCGCGCGTTCTCCGCATCGCTGGCCGAATCAAAGACACCTACGACTGTTTGCACCATGGCACTTCTCCTAGAGACAGGGTTGACAAAAAAACCCGGGTCGCCGGGTCAAGCCGGATCCGGGTCGGCGGTCCACTTCTGGGTTACCGGATCCAGACGTTCGATCACGATTTCCTCGCGACGCAACATCACGGACTCATCGCCGCGCCAAGGCTCGCGCCGCTGCGTGACATGGATTTCCTCGGTCAGGAAGAGTTGCTTGACAAGACGCTCCTCGTAGACCGGAATCACATAGACATCGCCCCGCCGGTGCGGCGCGACCGGGGCCTCCACCGCCTGGTTCACCGGCACCCGGGTTGTCTCGACAATCTCCCGGTAGCCCATCGCGGCCACAGGCTGGTCTTCGTGATGCACTACCTTGCGAAAACGCACGCTTCCGATGTGCTCAGTGACCTTGCTCACTTCGACCTGCTCGGCCACCAGCGGGATGACCCGTGCCTCGGCGACAGGGCTGTCCGCATCGCTCCGTTCGGGCGGTGGAGAATTCGGGAAAGGCATGACAGGCAGATCCTCAGTGGACACAAGCCATCTTTGGGCCGCAGTGGCCCTTGGGTGTGGGCGTTGAACACCCACGCGGGTCAGCCTGCGCCTACTGCGCTTGCGCTGGTTCCCCCAATGAAAAAGCCCACCTGGGAAGGTGGGCTTTTTCATTGGGTATGGCGGTTGACCCGCCGCGAATGCGC
>JAQGLP010000002.1 GCA_028292835.1 Variovorax sp. | reverse complement strand
GCCGGGAAGACGGTGCGCAAGCTCATGGCCGGGCGAGGAAGCGCTGGGTCAGCAGCACCCAGTACGCGGCGCCGATGGCGACGTTGTCGTCGTTGAAGTCGTACCCCGGGTTGTGGACCATGCAGCTGCCGACGCCCGCGCCGTTGCCGATCTGCAGATAGCTGCCGGGGCAGTGCTCCAGCATCACGGCGAAGTCCTCGCTGCCGTTGGCGGCCGGGCCCTGCAGGATCACCCGCTCCGGGCCGACCAGCTCGAGGCCCACCTGGCGGGCAAACTCGGTCTCGGCCGGCGTGTTGACCAGCACCGGGTAGTCGCGCTTGTAGAGAACGTCGGCCTTCACTCCGAAGCTCTCGGCCTGCGTGGCCACCAGCGCCTTGATGCGGGCCTCCAGCAGGTCGCGCACCTCGGCGTCGAGCGATCGGACACTGAGTTCCATCGTGACGTCCTGCGGGATCACGTTGTTGGCGCGGCCGGCATGGATGGTGCCGACGGTGACGATCGCGGTCTTCTGCGGATTGACGTTGCGCGACACGATGGTCTGCAGCGCCATCACGATGCTGGCGGCCGCCACGATCGGGTCGGCCGCCAGGTGCGGATTGGCGCCGTGGCCGCCCGTCCCCTTGAGCGTGATGGTCACGTCGTCCGACGACGCCATGGTGGCGCCGTCGCGAAACACCAGCACGCCCTGCGGCGTGCCCGGCATGTTGTGCATCGCGAAGATCGCGTCGCACGGAAAGCGCTCGAACAGGCCCTGCTCGATCATCAGCCTGGCGCCGCCCGGGTGCTCCTCGGCCGGCTGGAAGATCAGGTGCAGCGTGCCGTCGAAGTCCCCTTCCTCGGCCAGTTGTCTGGCTGCGGCCAACAGGATCGCGGTGTGGCCGTCGTGGCCGCACGCGTGCATGACGCCCTCGTGTACGCTGGCCCATTCGACGCCGCTGAACTCCTGCAGCGGCAGCGCGTCCATGTCAGCGCGCAGGCCCAGGCGCTTGCTGCCGCTACCCCGCTTCAGTGTGCCCACCACGCCGGTGGTGGCCAGTCCACGATCCACCTCGTAGCCCCATGAAGCCAGCCGGCTCGCAATGAGTTCCGACGTGCGGTGCTCCGACAGGCCCAGTTCGGGATGGCGATGAATGTCGCGCCGCACGGCGACGAATTCGGGGGCGCGATCGTGCATGCGCTGAAGCAGGGAAGTAAGCATCGATGTGATTTATTGCCAAGGAACTCCACGAATGCTAGGCACTCCTGGCACAAACCAAAAGACTACATTTTTGGTTCACGAACACCTTTTGTTGTCGGGAGATCTCCCTTCTTCAACTACGCTACGACATGTCTTTCATTGGTGTAAACCCTGATGGCCGCAGCATGCATGTGCAGTTCCCTCATGAATTCAGTATTCGTGAGCCCTTAAATCATCTTGAAAGTTGTCGTTCCCATGAAGCTCAGCCAACTTCAAACACTCGTTGCCGTCGTCGAGTACGGAGGGACTCGAGCCGCCGCGCGAGAACTCAACATTTCCCAGGCGGCCGTGACCAAGTCGATGCGCCTGATGGAAGAAGGCGCGGGCCTCCCCTTGTTGGTGCGTCAGTCTCGGGGTATCTCGTTGACGAGCGCTGGCACCCGTCTTCTGGAGCGCGCGCGGATCATCAGTCGACAGGCCGCGCTCGCCGTCGAAGAACTTCGGCAAATCGGTGGCGAGGATTTCGGTACCGTCCAGGTCGGCGTGACGCCATTTCTGACATTCACCGGCCTTGGACCCGCCTTCAGCTGGTTCCGCCAGCGCTACCAGAACGTCGAGGTGAGCGTGATGGAAGGCCTGATGTCACGCGTGCTGCCGCGGCTGCGGAATGGCACGCTGGACATCGCGGCCGTGGCCGCGGATGTTGGCGAAGTGCAGGGCGAAGAATTTCGTATCCAGCGCATCCTGCAGACCAAGCAATACATCGCAGTGCGCGAGGGCCATCCCATGCTGAACAATCCAACGGCGCGGAACCTTGCCTCATGTGAATGGGTGCTGACGCAACCTTTTGGAAGTGGGAAACAACCCAGGCTTGAGGCAATGTTTCGCCTGGCCGGCGTCGCACCGCCGTCACGAGTGACATCGTGTGAGGCCCTGTCTGCGATGGCACTCATGCGCAGCACCGATGTCGTGGGTATCGTGCCCGCGCCGTTGCTGGGTCACTTCGATTCCAGCGGTATCGTGGCCATCAAGGAAGAAATCTTCCATCCCTCTGATGTCGAACTCCTGATACTGACGCGTGCCGATGTCCCGCTGACACCTGCAGCCGAATACTTCGCGCACTGCCTGGCGCGGGTGAGCCAGAAGCCTGATGCGATACCCACAGAGACCAATGAACGGAACGTTCGAAAGAACTCGAAGGGAGCGCCAGCTTGACCTGTTCGGCATCTACACGGCGGCCTACCTCACGGCGCACGTCGGTGCATCCTCCGGGATTCGCTCCTTGACGTGCTGCTGCCCTCGGGCTATTCGACCCGCGGTTTTTTGCCTTGTCGATCACCGCTGCCGCAGATGAAATGGCTGGCGGACTCACGAGCTGGCCCGTCATGATGACGCGGTGGCTGACCGCTGACCGGTCGCCGGGCAGGGCAGGGCGCCGTTGCCTCCCACGACAGCCGGGTCGAAATTCCTGAGGCTCCTCCAGGAGGCGCAGGTACTTCTCTACTTCCTCAGGCGCAATGCCCAGCCAGCGCGCCGCCTCCTCGGCAGCCGCGCCCCGTTGCAGCTGCCGAAATCCGAACCTGTGGCGCAGCCGGAACGACCCGTCGCACTCATCCAGCCTCGCCCCGCCGCTTCGAACACCTCCGCGCTG
>JAQGLP010000535.1 GCA_028292835.1 Variovorax sp. | reverse complement strand
CGCGCCGCGCGGGCGTTGTTGAGGGTGCGGATCTCGAGCGTTTCCTCCCGCGCCTTGCCGCCGCGCCCGATGCCCTCGATCCGGACGCTGCGCGTGTAGGCCGCCGCGCCCGCGAGCGTGTCGGGGGCGTCGAGGTCGATCAGCAGGAGCCCGCGGCCGCCCTTGGGCAGCGCCTTGATCTCGTCGATCCCGAAAGTCAGGATGCGCCCGCCGGTCGAGGCGCAGGCCACGTGCGTCGCGTCCGGCAGCGGCTCGGCCCCGACAGCCCCGCCAACCAGCGAGGGCCGGCACAGCTGCTCGCCCTCGCCCACGTCGATGAACGCCTTGCCGCCGCGGTGGCGCGACACCATGTTCTCGACCGCCGCGACGAAACCGTAGCCGCCGCTGCTCGCGAGCAGCAACCGCGCGCCGACCGGACCGGCAAAGCAATGCGCGACCTGCGTGCCGCTGTCGAGGTCGATCAGCGTCGTCACCGGCTGGCCGTCGCCGCGCCCGCCCGGCAGCGACGCCACCGGCACGGTGTAGACGCGCACGCCCTTGTCCCTGGCGGTGCCGAAGACGAGCAGCGTGTCGACCGTGCGGCACTCGAAGGCGCCATACAGCGCGTCGCCCGACTTGAAGCTGTACTCGGGAACCGGCGCGCTGCCGGTGCCGTTGGCGCCGTTGGCGCGCTCGCCAGCCCAGCCTTTTTGCGTGCGCACCCAGCCCTTTTGCGAAACGATCACCGTCACCGGCTCGTCCACCACCCGCACCTCGGCGACGGCGCGCTTTTCGGCCTGGATCAGCGTGCGGCGCGCATCGGCGAAGGTCTTGGCGTCGGCCTCGATCTCCTTGATCAGCAGGCGGCGCAGCGCGGCCGGGCTGGCCAGGATGTCCTCCAGCTTCCTTTGCTCGTCGCGCAGGCCCTTCAGCTCCTGCTCGATCTTGATGGCCTCCAGCCGCGCCAGCTGGCGCAGGCGGATCTCCAGGATGTCCTCGGCCTGCCGCTCGCTCAAGGCGAAGCGCGCGACGAGCGCCGCCTTCGGGTCCTCGGCCGCGCGGATGATGGCGATCACCTCGTCGATGTTGAGCAGCACCAGCTGCCGGCCTTCGAGGATGTGAATGCGGTCCAGCACCTTGTCCAGACGGTGGCGCGAGCGTTTCTCGACCGTGATTTCGCGGAACGCGATCCATTCGCCCAGCATCTGGCGCAGCGATTTCTGCGTCGGCTTGCCGTCGATGCCGACCATCGTCAGGTTGATGGGCGACGAGGTTTCCAGCGAGGTCTGCGCCAGCAGCGTGCCGATGAACTCGTCCTGGCCGATGCGGGAGGTCTTGGGCTCGAACACCAGGCGCACCGCCGCGTCCTTGCTCGACTCGTCGCGCACCGCGTCGAGCAGCGAGAGCACCGCCGCCTTCAACTGCGTCTGCTCGGCCGTCAGTGCCTTCTTGCCGGCGCGGACCTTCGGGTTGGTCAGCTCCTCGATTTCCTCCAGCACCTTCTGGCTGCTGACGCCCGGGGGCAGTTCGTGGACGACCAGTTGCCACTGGCCCCGCGCCAGCTCCTCGATCTTCCAGCGCGCGCGCACCTTGAGCGAACCGCGGCCCGTGCGGTAGGCATCGGCGATGTCGGTGGCGCTGCTGATGATCTGCGCGCCGCCGGGGTAGTCGGGGCCGGGCACCAGCGCGAGCAGTTCTTCCTCGCTCAGCTTGCCGTTGCTCTTGATGAGCGCAACGCAGGCGTCGGCGATCTCGCGCAGGTTGTGGCTCGGGATCTCGGTGGCCAGGCCGACCGCGATGCCGCTCGCGCCGTTGAGCAGCGTGAACGGCAGCCGCGCGGGCAGGAGGCGCGGCTCCTGCGTGCTGCCGTCGTAGTTCGGGATGAAATCGACCGTGCCCTCGTCGATCTCGTCGAGCAGCAGGCTGGTGATGCGCGCCAGGCGCGCCTCGGTGTAGCGCATCGCCGCCGCGCCGTCGCCGTCGCGGCTGCCGAAGTTGCCCTGGCCGTCGACCCGCGGGTAGCGCTGCGACAAGTCCTGCGCCATGCGCACCAGCGCGTCGTAGGCGGCCTGGTCGCTGTGCGGGTGGAAGCGCCCCAGCACGTCGCCGACCACGCGCGCGCTCTTGACGGGCTTGGCGCCCACCGTGCCGTTGGCGCCGCCGAAGCCTAGCCCCATGCGCGACATCGAGTACAGGATGTGGCGCTGCACCGGCTTCTGGCCGTCGCACACGTCGGGCAGCGCCCGGCCCTTGACCACGCTGAGCGCGTATTCGAGGTAGGCGGTCTGGGCGTAGTCGGCCAGCGTCAGGGTGGTGTCGCCGTCGCCGGCGCCGGAACTCTCGAAATCGAGAGTGGGTTGGAAATCCATCGGTTGTTTCTCTAGAAAAGCGAACGCTCTGTCGCGAAAGGCGCAGCGGGTGCGGCAGATGCGGGAGGGGCCGCGGGCGCGGGAAGCTCCGTGGGCGCCAGGGAAACGGAAGGCAGGGCTGCGGCAGGCTCGGCCAGCATGGCCGGCATCCTCGGCACTTGCAGCGCTTGCGGCGGCATGTTGCCGCGCCCCAGCGCACCGCCGTTCGGCACGGCAAGCTCCACCCGGATGCGTCCCCCCGGGGCCTTGCCGCCGAGGCCACGCTCTCCCTGCCCCTGCGGCTTCAGGAAGGCATAGATCTGCAGTACCGTTTTTACGTAATCCTGCGTTTCGCGGAAGTTGGGAATCTTGTTGCCGGCGCGCTGCACCGCGCCTTCGCCGGCGTTGTAGGCGGCCAGCGCGAGGTCGAGATCGCCGCCGAACATGGCGATCAGGTTGCGCAGGTGGCGCGAGCCGGTGGCGATATTGATGTTCGGGTCGTGCAGCTTGGTCTCGAGCGTGCGCCGCTCGTCGGCCTCGACGCCGTAGCGCTGCGCGGTCGCTGGCATCAGCTGCATGAGGCCGATCGCTCCCTTGGGAGACACCGCCAGCGTGTCGAAGCCCGATTCGGTCGCGATCAGCGCCTGCAGCAACTCATAGTCGATCGCATGCCGTTTCGCGGCTTGGTGCAGCGCGGCCTTGGCGGACTTGTACGCGGGCGAGGCCTCGAACAGCTTGACCAGTGCCTGCGAAGCCCGGGTCACCCTGTTGTCGATGGCGACGGCTCCCTTGTCATCGCGCCCCACTGGATTCATGGTGCCCAGGACGCCCTGGCCATTGCGCCCCATCGGTCGCATGCCGTTGGCGCCGTCGAGGCTTTTGCCGCCGCGAAGGAAAGGCTGGTAGCGCGGATCGGTTTGCCGGAGCGCGAAATGCGGCACGCCTTTTTCATCGACGTAGCCGAAGATGTCGCTCGCGTGGCCAGGCACCTGCCACAGCGCGAGGACCAGCGCCAGCAGCAGCGGCGGTCGTCGCCAGTGACCCGACACGTGCGGTGCACACCTTGCCGAGGGAGGGCCCGCATCTCTGCCGCGACCCTTCAGCCCGCGTTGCGCCAGCGCGGGGCCTGAACCAAAACCGAACAGGGTTTCTTGAACTGGCATGGCCCGCATTGTCATCGAAGCGACGCCGGGCGCCCACCCCTCGCCCGTCTGGCCCATGCCGCCGCGGTCCCGCCGCAAGCGCGCAAGCGGCCCGCTCAGACATCGACCTCCACGTCGTCGGCGCGCAGCTCCATCAACTCGCGCCGGGCGCCGGCCTCGCCCTTCCCCATCAGCTTGGTGATCTCGCCCTGCGTCTGCGCGAAGTCGAGCCGGCCCAGGCGCACCTGCAAGAGGCGCCGCGTGTCGGGATTGAGCGTGGTTTCCCAGAGCTGCTCGGCATTCATCTCGCCCAGCCCCTTGAAGCGACTGATGGCCCACGCGCCCTCGCGCACGCCGTCCTTGCGCAGCTTGTCGAGGATGGCCACAAGCTCGCCCTCGTCGAGCGCATAGACCTTGGCGGCCGGCTTCTTGCCGCGCGCCGGCGCATCGACCCGGAACAGCGGCGGCTTGGCAACATACACGTGCCCGGCATCGATCAGCTTCGGGAAATGCCGGAAGAACAGCGTCAGCAGCAGCACCTGGATGTGCGAGCCGTCCACGTCGGCGTCGGACAGGATGCAGACTTTGCCGTAGCGCAGGCCGGAGAGGTCGGGCGTGTCGGCGGGCCCGTGCGGGTCGACCCCGATCGCCACGGCGATGTCGTGGATCTCGGTGTTGGC
>JAQGLP010000314.1 GCA_028292835.1 Variovorax sp. | reverse complement strand
AAGGCGTCGATCGCGAGCCCCTTGTTGATGCCGGCGGGCTTGATCTCGACCACGCACTTGCCGTGCAGCAATTCCAGCTGCGGCTGGCCCGCGATGGCGCGCGCCAGGGTGTCCAGGCAGCGCATTTCGAGATGGGGCGCGAGCCGGTAGTGCAGCGCGACCGCGGCGTGCTTGCGCTCGACCAGCAGGCCCGCGTGCTGGCCGGCCAGCGTGTTGGCCGCGTCCAGCACGGCGGTGAGATCGGGCGCGCGTTGCTCTCGCATGCGGCCCTCGGCGTCGCGTCGCTGCACGCCGTGCTCGCCGGCTGCCGGCAGCCGCAGCGGCGCCAGGAAGCGGTCCAGCGCGTCGATCTGGCGGCCCGAGACGATGGCGAGCGCCCCGCCCAGCAGGCGGTGCAGGTCGTCCAGCAACGAGGTCAGCCCGGGCGGCACCTCGACCGCCTCGGGGGTTTCGGCGATGGCGACCAGGGTTCCGTCGAAGTCGAGGAACAGCGCACTGTCGGGGCCGGGCACGAAAGGAGCTTGCATCGAGCAAAACGATAACAGGACCTGGCAGGCGGACGCGTCGGCGAAAACCGCGAAGTCTTCCGTCAGCCAAAACCGCCATTGCGGCCGGCCAGGCCGCGTGATGGCTTCCGGACGGCCTTTACCAGGGGCCGCCGGTCGCCTCGTCCCGCATCGCGGTGGCCACCGCCGCGATGCGCGCGCGCTGGATCGCCTCGCCGATGCGCGCCCCGGTGGCGCCGGCATCCAGCGCCTGCTGCGCGACCGCGTCGGTCGCCACCGAGCGCGCCGCCGCCAGCGCCGCCAGCAGCCGTTCGCGCTGCGGGTAGGGCCGCTCTTCGAAGCCCAGCCGTCCGCGTGCATCGCATTCGCAGGCCAGGAGCGCCTGCGCGAAGCGCTCCGGCCGGCGCAGCGCGTCGCAGCGCTCCAGCAGCCGCACCAGCGCCGCAGCGCCGAGTTCGGCGCTGCGGTGGATGTTGCCGTGCTCGCGCGCCACCACATCGGCCAGCTCTCGCAGCTCGACCGGCACGCGCCAGCGATCGCACACCGCGCGCAGCAGCTTCGCGCTGCGCTGCTCGTGGCCGATGTGGCGCGGCAGCACGTCGGCGGGCGTGGTCGCCTTGCCGAGCTCGTGCGTCAGGCAGGCAAAGCGCACCGCCAGCGGGGCGGCGAGGCGCGCGGCCATGTCGAGCACCATCATGAGGTGCACGCCGGTATCGACTTCGGGGTGGTGGTCGGCGCGCTGCGGCACGCCCCAGAGGCGCTCGACCTCGGGCAGCAGCACGGCCAGCGCGCCGCACGCGCGCAGCACCTCGAACATGCGCGAGGGCGTGGCCTCCATCAGTCCGCGCGAGAGTTCCTGCCAGACGCGCTCGGGCACCAGCGCATCGGCCTCGCCGGCGGCAACCATCCCGCGCATCAGCGCCAGGGTCTCGGGCGCCACCGTGAAATCGTCGAAGCGCGCGGCGAAGCGCGCCACGCGCAGGATGCGCACCGGGTCCTCGCGGAACGCGTCGGTGACATGGCGCAGCACCTTGTTCCGCAGGTCGCGCTGGCCTCCGAAGGGGTCGATCAGCGTGGACAGGTCCAGGTCGAAATCGCCTCCAGCCCCCGCCAGGTCTGCAGGAAGCGCTATCGAATTGATAGTAAGGTCGCGCCGGGCCAGGTCCTGCTCCAGTGTCACGTCGGGCGCGGCGTGGACGGTGAAGCCGCGGTAGCCCGGCGCGCTCTTGCGCTCGGTGCGCGCCAGTGCGTATTCCTCGCGCGTCTCGGGATGCAGGAACACCGGGAAGTCGCGTCCCACGGGCAGGAAGCCGCGCGCCGTCATGGCCTCGGGCGTGGTGCCGACCACCAGCCAGTCGCGGTCCGCCACCGCACGGCCCAGCAACCGGTCGCGCAGGGCGCCGCCGACAAGATAGGTTTTCATGCGCGCAGTGTAGGGATAGCCCGGAGCCTGCAGTCGTACAACCGCCTGACAATCGGTTGACAATTGGCGCGTGCGAAGCCTCGGGATGGGGCGGCCGCACCTCTCCATCCGTTGCCACAGGAGTACACGTATGAGAAAGTCACTTCATCTGCTGGCGGCCTTGGCCGCGCTCGGCTCGGGCAGCGCGATCGCGCAGAAGGCGGGGGACTGGCAGGTTGGCGCGGGCTGGCTCCACTTTGCGCCACAGGACTCCAGCAAACCGCTGACGCTGACTTCGCCGGTGCCGAGCGTGCTGTTCGGCTCCGGCGCTGGCGTCAGCAACTCCGACACGCTGGGCCTCAACGCGGTCTATTTCTTCGACAGCCATTGGGCGATCGAGGGCGTGTTCGGCATTCCGCCCAGGTTCAAGCTCAACGGCACCGGCACGCTGGCGCCCGTGGGCCAGCTCGGCGACGCCAGGCAGTGGAGCCCGACGCTCATCGGCAGGTACAGCTTCAACGACAGCGACGCGAAACTGCGTCCCTTCATCGGGCTGGGCCTGAGCTACGTCTGGTACAGCAGCGTGAACCTGACGCCCGGCCTGCAGGGCGCGCTCGGCAGCCAGTTGCGCCAGCCGCCCCTGTCGACCGTCACCACCGCCAAGCTCGACAGCTCGTTCGCGCCGGTCTTCAACGCCGGGGTGGCCTACCAGTTCGATCCGCACTGGGGCGTGTCTTTCTCGGTCTCGTACATCCCGCTCAGGACCAAGGCCAAGCTGACGACCACCTCGTTCTCCGGCTTTCCGATCGCCACCAGCGAGGCCAGCCTGAAGCTCAACCCGATCGTGCCCTTCCTGGCGCTGACCTACCGGTTCTGAGCGCGGGCGCCGCGCACCGTCTTCAGCGCTGGAGCCGGTAGGGCTCTTCGAACGGCCGGAAATCCTGCTCGGCCAGCGCGCCCTCGATCCAGGCCCTGACGCCCGGCAGGGCCTGCACGCGCGCGCAGTAGGCGGCGATCTCGGGCGGCACCGGTAGCGCGTAGCGCGCGAGGCGCAGCACCACCGGCGCGTAATAGGCGTCGGCGATGCAGAAGCGGCCGAACAGCAGGCCGTCGGCATGGCTTGCCGCATGGGCGGCCAGCAGCTCGCTCCACATCGAGACGATGCGCGCCACATCGGCGCGCACGCCCGGCTGGTCGCGCCAGATCAGGGCGCCCTGTCCGGCCAGGTCAGCCTCGATGTTCATGCCGCAGTGGGTGCGCAGGGCCCGGAAGCCCGCGTGCATCTCGGCGCAGACACTGCGCGCGCGGGCGCGCTGGGCCCGTCCGGCGGGCCACAGCTGCGCCTCGGGGCAGATTTCGGCCAGGTACTCGGCGATGGCCAGGGTGTCCCAGACGACGAGCCCGTCGTCGACGAGCACCGGCACCTGGCCCGTCGGGCTCACCGCGTCGATGGCGCGCTTGAACCCGGAGCCGGGCTCGAACGAGTCGAAGCGCAGCCGCACCTCCTCGAAGGCGATGCCGGCCTGCCTCATGAGGACCCAGGGCCGCATCGACCACGACGAGTAATTCTTGTTGCCGATGTAGAGCTTGCGCATGGGGCCTTCTTCCGCTTCAGGTTGGGTTGGATGGGTGGCGGAGTCGCAAAGGCAGGCTCTTCAGCGCCCGCCAGGCGGGTCCGGGAGTGCCGTCGCAAGCACCTGGGCGGCCGGCTCCCGGCGCCAGTCAGGGCAGGTCCCGGTTGGGCTCGGGCTCGGCCGCGCTGCGCGGGCCGATGGTGCCCAGCCGGCTTCTGAGCGACTGCGGCTGGCCGGTGATCAGCGCGGCGTAGTTGGTGGTGTTGGCCAGCACCTTCTTCACGTAGTCGCGCGTCTCGGCAAAGGGCACGTTCTCGGCCCAGATCGCGGCGTCCATCACCGGGCCGTTGCGCCAGTTGCGCGGCC
>JAQGLP010000310.1 GCA_028292835.1 Variovorax sp. | reverse complement strand
GAGATCGAGGTCGAGACGCTGGCCCAGCTCGACGAGGCGCTGGCCCACGGCGCACGCATGGTGCTGCTGGACAACATGGACCTGTCCACCTTGCATGAGGCCGTCCGCCGCAACGACGCGGCGGGTGAGGCGCGCGCCGTGCTCGAGATTTCGGGCGGCGTGACGCTCGAGAGCGTGCGCGCCCTGGCCGAGACCGGCGTGGACCGCATCTCCATCGGCGCCCTCACCAAGGACGTCAAGGCGGTGGATTTCTCGATGCGCCTGGAGCGGAACTGAGCCATGAAATCGTCCGTCATCGATGTCGAGTACGAACGGCCCCTCCCGCCGCCCGGCGGCCTGGACAGCGGCCCTGCCTGCGGCACGCGCCACGTCTGGGCCCGCGTTCCGGCCGAGCCGGCGCCCGCCGAGCGCGCCGCGCTGAAGGAGCGCATCCGCCGCCTGCTGCGCGAGCGCGATGCCGTGATGGTGTCGCACTACTACGTGCATCCCGACCTGCAGGACCTGGCCGAGGAAACCGGCGGCCTGGTCAGCGATTCGCTCGAAATGGCGCGCTTCGGCCGCGACCACCCGGCGCGCACGCTGGTGGTCTCGGGGGTGCGCTTCATGGGCGAGACGGCCAAGATCCTGTCGCCCGAGAAGCGCGTGCTGATGCCCGACCTGGACGCCACCTGCTCGCTCGACCTGGGCTGCCCGGCCGACGCGTTCGGCGTGTTCTGCGACCAGCACCCGGACCGCACGGTGGTCGTCTACGCCAACACCAGCGCGGCCGTGAAGGCGCGCGCCGACTGGCTGGTGACCTCGGGCTGCGCGCTCGACGTGGTGCGCGCGCTGAGCGCCCAGGGCCACAAGATCCTCTGGGCGCCCGACCGCCATCTGGGCGACTACATCCGGCGCGAAACCGGCGCCGACATGGTGAGCTGGCAAGGCGCCTGCATCGTGCACGACGAATTCAAGGCACTGGAGCTGGAGCTGCTCAAGAGCGCCCACCCGGCCTCCAAGGTGCTGGTGCATCCCGAGTCGCCGGCCGACGTGGTGGCGCTGGCCGATGTGGTGGGCTCCACCTCCGCCATTCTGAGGGCGGCGCGTGAACTGGACGCCACCGAATTCATCGTGGCCACCGACAACGGCATGATGCACAAGCTGCGCACCTTGAACCCCGGCAAGATCTTCATCGAGGCGCCCACCGCCGGCAACAGCGCCACCTGCAAGAGCTGCGCGCACTGCCCCTGGATGGCGATGAACGGCCTGGCCGATCTGGCGCGGGTGCTGGAAACCGGCGCCAACGAGGTCCATGTGGACCCCGTCCTGATCCCGCGCGCGCGCCTGCCGATCGACCGCATGCTGGCGTTCACGGCGGGGATGAAGGACGGCCGGCCCGCTGCGGGCCTGGTGCCCCACATCGGCGCGGCATGATGCGCGGGGCGCCCGCGCCGTCAGGCGCTGAGGCCCTGGGCGTCCTGGCCAGCGGGGTGTCGGCCCTCATCGACTTTTCCGATCCGCACGACCCTGCCGCGCCGCGCCTGCGGCAGGCTTTTGGCGTTGCGCGCCAGGTGCTGGCCGCGCACCGGCCGCAAGATGTGCGCCCGGTGCTCGATGCCGTGCAGGCGGCCGCGCAGCAGGGCCGCTGGTGCGTGGGTTACCTGCGCTACGAAGCGGCCGCCGCGTTCGATGCCGCCCTGGCGGTGCATGCGCCCGAAGGGCCGCTGGCCTGGTTTGCCGTATTCGACGAGGCCCTGCCATGGCCCGCCGCGGCCGATGTTTCCGCCCCGCCGGTGGAAGTGCGGTGGCACGAGGCCATGCAACGGTCCGCCTTCGACGACGCGCTGGCCGGCATCCAGCGCGACATCGCGGCCGGCGAGTACTACCAGGTCAATTTCACCGGACAGATGGTCGGCGCGCTGCGGTCGGCACGGCATGACGCCACGCTGGCGCTGTTCGCCGCCCTGCAGCGCGCGCAGCCCGGCGGCTACGCCGCGTACATCGACACGGCCCGGGCCGGCGCTGGCGGCAGTACCGGCGACGGTCCGACGCAGGGCGAACACATCCTGTCGGTTTCGCCCGAGCTGTTCTTCGACTGGCGTGCCGGGTCCCTCCTCGCGCGCCCCATGAAGGGCACGGCCGCGCGCGGCGCCACCGCGCAGAGCGACGCGGCGCAGGCCGAGGCGCTGCGCGCGTCGCCCAAGGAGCGCGCCGAGAACGTCATGATCGTGGACCTGCTGCGCAACGACCTGTCGCGCATTGCCCTGCCGCACAGCGTGCGCGTGCCGCGCCTGTTCCACTGCGAGGCGCTGCCGACGGTCTGGCAGATGACCTCGGACGTGGCGGCGCGCACGCGCCCCGGCTGCACGCTCGCGGAGGTGTTCGCGGCGCTGTTTCCCTGCGGCTCGGTCACCGGCGCGCCCAAGGTGCGCGCCATGCAGGCCATCCGCACGCTCGAAGGTGCGCCGCGCGGCGTGTACTGCGGTGCCGTCGGTATCGTGCGGCCCGGCGGCGCGGCCACGTTCAACGTGCCGATTCGCACCCTCACGCTGCATGGCGCGGCCGTGCGCTGCGGCGTGGGCAGCGGTATCACGGCCGGTGCCAGCGCCGAGGGCGAGTGGCGGGAATGGGGCCACAAGCAGGCTTTCGTGCAGCGTGCCAGCGCGCCGTTCGAACTGCTCGAAACGCTGCGCATCGAGGACGGCCACTGGCGCAGCGCTGACGCCCATCTGGCGCGCATGGCGCAGGCCGCGCGGCACTTCGGGTATGGATGGGATGCCGGGCACGTCGAAGGCGTCCTGCTGCGCCTGGCGCGGCAGCACCCCTGCGGCGCCTGGCGCGTGCGCCTGCTGCTCGACGCGCGGGGACGCGCCCAGGCCGAGGCGCATGCGCTGCCCGCGTCGCCCGCGCAGGTGCGCCTGCGTCTGGCCGACCGTCCGCTGGACGAGGCGCATGGCGAGTTCGTGCGTTTCAAGACCACGCGCCGCGCGCACTACGACGCCTTCGCGCCCACGCGGCCAGACATTTTCGACACGCTGCTGTGGAACGCCGAGGGCGAGGTCACCGAATGCACCCGCGGCAACGTGGCGCTGTGGCTGGGCGGCCGCTGGGTCACGCCCGCGCTGCACTGCGGCCTGCTGCCCGGCGTGGGCCGCGCCCGGGCGCTCGCGGAAGGCCGTGTCGGGGAGGCCGTGGTGCGCGTGGAGGATGTGCCCCGCGCGCGGGCGCTGGCGTTCGTGAACAGCCTGCGCGGCTGGATCGAAGCCGTGCTCGACGCGCCCGCGGCGTAGGACGGCCCCCGCCGGCCACGCGTCAGGCGCTCATCAGACGTCGATTTCCAGGTTGTCGATCAGCCGCGTCGCGCCCAGCCGGGCCGCCGCCAGCGCGACCAGCGGTCCCAAGGGTGCGCCGCCCACGGGCGGCTGCAGGTCGGCGCGTCGGCGCAGCACCAGGTAGTCGGGTTGCCAGCCGCGCTGCGTGAGCGCCCGGGCCGCGCGTGCCTCGATCGCGGAGAGATCGCGGTCCCCGACCCGCACGGCGTCGGCCATGGCCTGGAGCGCCTTCGACAACTGCACGGCTTCGGCGCGCTCGGCCGGGCTCAGGTAGCCGTTGCGCGACGACAGCGCCAGCCCGTCGTCGGCGCGTTGCGTCTCGCCGCCCACGATGTCGATGGGCAACGCCATTTGCCGCGCCATGTGCCGGATGACCATGAGCTGCTGGTAGTCCTTCTTGCCGAACACGGCGACGCCGGGCTGCACGCAAGCGAACAGCTTCATCACCACAGTGCAGACGCCGACGAAGAAGCCGGGGCGGAAATGACCTTCTAGGATGTCCGCGAGCGCGCCGTCCGGATGCACCTTGCAGGTTTGCGGCTCGGGGTAGAGCGTGGCCTCGTCGGGCGCGAACAGCACGTCGCAGCCGGCCGCCTCCAGCTTGCGGCAGTCGCTCTCCCAGGTGCGCGGGTAGGTGTCGAAGTCCTCGTGCGGCAGGAACTGCAGGCGGTTGACGAAGATGCTGGCGACGGTTGCGTCGCCCAGCGGCCGGGCCTGCCGCACCAGCGCCAGGTGGCCCTCGTGCAGGTTGCCCATGGTGGGGACGAAGGCGGGGCACCGGTGGGGCGCCAGGCGGGCGCGCAGTTCGGGGAGCGTGCGGACGATGTGCATGGTCGTACTCGGAAGGTGGAAGAGGGAACGCAGGCCTACCAGGCGTGCAGCCGGTCGTCCGGGAAGCTGCCGTCCTTCACCGCGCGCACATAGGCCCGCAGGGCCTCGGCGATGCCCGGCGCGCCTTCCAGGAAGTCGCGCACGAACCGGGGCGTCCTGCCGAGGTGAATGCCCAGCATGTCGTGCAGCACCAGCACCTGCCCGGCGGTGCCGCGGCCGGCGCCGATGCCGATCGTGGCGCAGTGTTGCAGCGCCAGCGTGATGTCGGTGGCCAGCGCGGCGGGCACCATCTCCAGCACCAGCATGGCGGCGCCCGCCTCCTGCAGGGCCAGTGCCTGCTGGCGCAGCAGCGCGGCCGCCGCGTCGCCCTTGCCCTGCACCCGGTAGCCGCCCAGCGCGTGCACGGTCTGCGGCGTGAGGCCGAGATGGGCGCACACCGGGATGCCACGCTCGACCAGGAAGCGCACCGTGTCGGTGGTCCAGCCGCCGCCTTCGAGCTTGACCATGTGGGCACCCGCCTGCATCAGCACGGCGGCGCTGCGCAGCGCCTGTTCGCGCGACTCCTGGTAGCTGGCGAAGGGCAGGTCGGCGATCAGCCACGCGGTGCCCTGGGCGCGGCGCAGGCCGCGCGCCACGCTGTCGGTGTGGTAGCGCATGGTCTCCAGCGCCACGCCGACCGTGCTGGGCAGGCCCTGGCAGACCATGCCCAGCGAGTC
>JAQGLP010000569.1 GCA_028292835.1 Variovorax sp. | reverse complement strand
ACGCCAACGCGCCGATTACGAGAGTTGAGAACCTGAACGACGGGCGCGGTTACACCTGCGGCTGGGCCGGGTTCACGACTGCTGATGAGGAAGTCGTGGCGGTGGTGGAGGAATACACGCGGTTGGTGGGGCACAATCATCTCGCGGCACTTCTTCCGACACTTTCCTTGCTCAACTGGAACGGAAGTAAAAGCACGGTTTATTTAGATAACCACGACTTCACCGAACACTGGGGAAACGCCTGTTCAAACCCTGCTTTTCACGCCGCTTACGCAACCGTTGTTGACCGTCTCTTCGGTGTTCCGGCACAGAAACACTGCGATGAGTTGGGGTTGAAACTACCCGTTGCCTACGCGATTCTGTTTGATAGCGTGGTGCAACATGGGAATGATAAAGACCCTGACGGTGTTCCGGCGATGATTGGCCGAGTAAATTCGTGGATGCACCACACTAACCCAAAAGAACGGGTGTTTCTCGAAGTATTTCTCGAAGTGCGGCGCCAAACCCTGATGAACCCAAGCAACACCGAAACCCGCGACGAATGGCGCAAAAGCGTGGCGCGCGTTGATGCGCTTGAAGGGTTGCTGAGAACGAACCCGATGTTGAGCGCGCCTGTGCGGGTTGAGTGTGCGGATTGGAAGGTGACTTTATGACTTACGAAGAAATGAACAACAAGTTGGACGAGATTTCCGAGGATACCGACACCTTTAACGTCGAACCGTTGACGGCGAACCACGACAAGGTTTTGCCTTACATTGGTTGGTTTTGGCGTGATGTGGACTTTGATTCGCGCATTACTTTAGGTGACTGCGGAAAGTTCGTCGGTTTCATGGAAAGCAACAAATGGGGCTACCCAGAAGGCGAAGTGACCGAAGAACAGGATGCGGAAATCAAGCGGCAAATCCTTGATATTTGCATGGAGCCAACCAACGAGAAGTTGCAAAAGTTCTACGACTTCTTACAAACCTGTCGCGGCGCCGATTGGAGGGGGTGGGAATCTGGATGAACAACGAACAAACACCACTGAGCGCTGAAGAGGAAGCGTCAATTCGTGAGAGAACATCTCGTGATGCAGGGTTGGGAAACTTTGAAATAATTCCTCGTATTCTTGCCACACTTGACGCCGAACGCACCCGCGCTAATGCTCTCGCCGCTTGGAAATGCGTGAATTGCGGCGCTTGTTTCGAGCAGAGCATTTCGCCTGAAGAATTAGAAGGCGTGACGTGGTGTTCGTCGTGTGCTGAGAATCAGGCACTAAACGCACTCGTGGACGACGAACGAGCCGCGCGACTCAAAGCCGAAGCCGAGCGGGACGCATTGAAAGCGTGCCTTCTGCGCCATCACCTTTGGCATTTAGAACAGCCGCATAATGGCCGCTTTGACCCGTCGATTGAATACGGCGACAGCGACCTTTGCGAACAGACTGCTCCGCTACTAGTAGGCGAACAGGTGGAGGATTTATGAGCCAACGCTGCGCCTATGCCGGTATTACGTCGTTCTATGCTCAGTGGGTGCCGATGATTCACGCGATTGGCCGCAAGCACGGTTACTGCGTCGTCGTTCACGGTTCAATGGCAACCGATTTGGACGTGTTGGCTGTGCCTTGGACGAATGAAGCGGCGGACGCCGACACTCTCGCCAATGCGATCTTCAAGCTAATGTGCGGGCCGATTCCCGGCGTTGCCGACGACGATGATTGGCGCGCGTTGACGTTCTCAGTCATCACGCAAAAACCGCACGGACGGCGCGCGCAGTCAATTTATTTGGATGCGGCTTGCAAGGGGCCATATATTGACCTGAGCATCATGCCGCGAAAGGAATCACTATGAGCGCAAAACAGCATATTCAGGACTTGGAAAACCTGGCGAACGAGTTGCGTTTTGCGCTCGATTCGTCCAATGCCCACATCGAGAAGTTGGAAGAGTGCAACAAAGAGGACGGTCAAAGCGCCATCCTTCAGGAGATTGCCGAAAAGGAACGTGACGCGGCGCAAAAACTACTGCGGGAATATGCCCGCGAAGTCGCAATAGCGCGGGCGGCTGTGGTAATGATTGAGAGGGTCAATAAAGAACTGCGCGAAGAGAATGCGCAGTTGCGGCAGATGTTTGATTCAAGCGACGTGGAAGGCCGCAATATGCTGACCGTGAACATCCTGCGCCAACTGACGCGCGAGCATCAAATCGCGCTTTGCAAACACGTCTTAGGTGATGAACTTGAACAGTCGCAAGCAGGAAAACCAACATGACTAAAACACCTGACCCCGAAAGATTGCGTCAATGGCGAGAGGAACTAAGAAAACGCAACACGCCGATTCAGATTGGCGATCAGAGCCTTTTCTTCTTTCGTCCGCGCAAAGGCGATGTATGGGAACTTAGATTTCCAGGAAAAAGCAAAAAGGTAAAAACGGTTGAACGGATTCAGCTTCGTTATTACGCACGAGCAGATGGAACAAACGTTCGCCGTCCCACTGTTTTGTGTGAGCGTCAGCCAAAAGGCCGCTATTTCGATGTGCGCGTCAAGGCGTTTTTGAAATGGGGCACGCTTATTAGTAGAGACGGCCAACGAATCGAATGCGGTGGAATCAAAGGGCGATTCGCAGAGGTGGCGGCGTAATTCCTTCGCTCCTTGAGAACGAACTGCGCGAGTTCGGTGTCGCGCTCAGTTCTAACCAGTGGGCGCGTTATTTGGATTGGGCAAAGGCGAACCCACGCGGCGGAAGAGGCGGACGAGAACCGCGAAAAGAACATGACAAACCAACTACTCCCAAACGGCCTAAGCGCTGAAACAGCCGCCCATTTCCAACTTCTTCAAGGCGCCGATGAAGCAGATGGCACGTTTTGGGACTTCCCGGTTTTCGACTGTGACCACACCTTCGCCGGGACTCGGCGCCTGTTTCGTCACCCTGAACGCTCGAAGAAAACATACGCCTGGGTTTCTGGCCCAGACCCCGCGTCAACATCGTATAATCTGCCAACGGTTTTAGAAATTCTGGACTCGAAATTACCGTTAACGGTATGGATCGCCTTTTCTGAACTCGACGTTTGGCTACTCCATCAAGAAGGGATTGCGGCCTTTTGCACTTACTCTCTTGATGGTGTTCACGCGGTTCTGGAAGTGCTGGGCAAACACGGCGTTAAGGAACTGCACACCCTACCGCCAACGACAACGCGCGAACGAAAACTCGCGGCTTCGTGGAAAGAACTGGGCGGCAAACGCCAAACAGTTCAGACGCGCCTTTATCCCCTGGCAGACACAACGGGATTGCTGGATTATTTGAACGCTTGCCGCGCCTTGAAGAAGGATGTGCCGAGCGCGCTTTTCGATTTGCCAACTGCTTCTAAAGAGCAGATCGCGCAGTGGAAAAGCGTAAAACCCAAAGCACCCGAAATGCCTACACCACCACCACAAAGCTCCAAAGCCAAGTCCGCACCAAAAACCAAAGGACGGGCCATTAGCGCCGCCGAACACGCCGACCAACTGCTTGACATCCTGCGCGAACCGGCGCTTGAAATGCGTCTCTACAACGACACTGAAGACACGTTTTTGTCGGTTATGTGGGATGGAAAGCGCGAAACCTATCCACTCAACTCAACGCGCCTCAAATACTTGCTCGATGAAATCTGTGGCGAACGCCTGGGGCTTTTGCCGATAGATCAGGTCTTTGCCATCGCCATTCACCGCTTGAAGGCGGAAGCGATGAGAAAAGGTGAAGAGAAAGAAATCACGCCGCGCATCGTCGGCTTTGGCGGGCGCCTGTATCTCGACCTTGCGAACAAAGCCGGGGAAGCCGTTGAGATTGGCGACGACGTAGAAGGCGGTTGGCGAGTAATAGATAATCCACCAGTCGTTTTCCGGCGCGCGTCGGGCACTCAGCCGCTTCCCACGCCGATTCGCAACGAAAACAATGCGGTCGTATGGCAAGACTTCAAGGAACTGTTTTCGCCGGGATCGGAAACAAACTGGGTGCTAATGATCGGTTGGTTGTTTGGGTGTCTGCGCGCACCACTTCAACCGTTTGCGGGTTTGGTTGTGTCCGGTCAACAGGACGCGGGCAAAACCGAACGCTCGAAGATGTTGCGGCAACTTATTGATCCAAACAAGCTGATCCTCGCTGATGTTCCAGAAACACCGCGCGACTTGTTTATCCAGGCACAAAACCGGTTTATACAGGGTTTCGACAACCTTTCAGGGCTGCAAAAGTGGCAAAGTGACGCGCTGTGTCGTGTGGCGACTGACGGAAACTTTGCAACGCGGCGCCTTCATACCGACGACGAAGAGAAGATATTTAGCGTCAAGCGTCCGATGCTGCTGAACGGTATTGATAACTTGCTGGGCCGCGAAGACTTGCAGCGTCGCCTTATATTCGTTCACATCCCGCGCTTTGAGACGGGAGAGAAGAAATCTGTGCGTCGGTTGTGGGATGAATTTTTAGAGCTTCACCCGCGCGTTCTGGGCGCCCTATTGGATGCGGTCGCTGTGGGCCTGACCTGTTTGCACGCGACTCCTGAACCGGAAGTGGGTGGTGGCATGGTTGACTTTGCGCAGTGGGTCGTTGCAGCGGAAAGTGCTTTGCCCTGGGAGTCGGGAGAGTTTTTAACCGCGTATACCGGCGCGCTCGAAGAAACCAAGCGCGTGGCGAATGATGAACCGTTCGCTGATGCGATCCATTCGCTGATGCTCTCCGAGTTCAAGCGCGGTTGTAAAAATGTAGATTTGCCGACGCGCGACCTGTATAGAGCGGTCTGCACTCATGCCGCGATCCAATCGCTCGACGCTGAGGACTATGAGCGGGAAGATTTGCTGGGGAAGATGCGAATGCGCGACCGGGCCATTGCGGATCTAACAAAGGATGTTTTGCCGCGAAACGTAATGGCCTTCGGGAAACTCTTGAACCGCAAAATGGACTCGTTGCGCGCGATTGGTGTCAACTGCACGTATACGAAAGGAAAGCTAATTCCCTTCGCGCTGGAATGGATGGAGGGCTATCCCAAACTTTCCGACAAGGATTTTGCTGAAATGCTACCCGCGCCGCCGGCTGTCAGCGATTCGATATTTGACGCGGAAGACGAAGATTGAAACGAAAAAGCCCCGATTGGATAAATCGGGGCGTTGCTATTTGTATAGCCTTCTCTCTTTAGGCGCCTTGAACGAGTTGGAGCGTGCTTTCTATCTTCCGCAAAACCTTCTGCCCCTCTGTGTCGCAATCGAATGTATATTCCTTCAACTGTTTGCGCGCGGCTTCGAGCGCTTCGAGCAGTTGTTGTGCGTGGTCTTTTATTCGGTCGCGGCTGGCTTCAGCCTGGGCCATTCCTTCGCCCCGGTCTTGCGCTTCTTCGAGCGTGGTGTAACGTGCCAGGACTTGAACGCCCTGGCACAGTTGGAACTCTTTGCCCTTGGCTTCGATGTTCCACACTCCCGCGCGACTGATGCAATCGAAAGGATCGTCATGCTGCGGCTTCCATGTAAGAAGCCCGGTTGTGCGTGTCGCGTCGCTGTTGTGCTTTGCTGCGGCTTGCATGGCATGACCAATCGTCGGGTATAGTCCCAACTCTTGTAGGTCGTTTAAGTCGTCGCCGAGAACCAAGTGGTATAGCTCGTCTTGCGCATTTAAAATAACGCGGTAGGGGCTGTTCTGACACTGCGCGATGTCGGCGCCTTCTTTGGCGCCTTTAAAAACGTGCCAATTTAAACCGTCGAAGGAATAAACCGAAAAGATTGGATGGGTGTTTGTGCGTCGTGTTTGCATTTTGGTTTTACCTGAGTAGGTCGTGGGTATAGGTCGGAACTTTCAAACTGTTTTTGGTAGGTAGTAAGGTTGTATAGAAAAACTTTCCCTTGCTACTGTATAGGTATAGGGGAACTTCTTACGGTTCCCCTCGGCTATATCCTTCCGCCGTCTTGCTCGGTGCGGTGTCGTGCTGCTGGGATGTTGCGGGTATTCATGCTTCGCCTGTTGCTGTGATGGTTAGTGCGGTTGGTGGTGCGTGGTGATGTCGCGCGCGGACTGGTGCGGCGTTTGTCCGCGCGCTTCGGTATTATGCTTGCGCGTGCGTTCTGTTTGTCCGTTATGTCGTTCGTGTCAAGTGCTGGCGTTGTTGTTGGTCGGATCGTGCGCAGTTCGGCAAAATAGCGCGCCATGTTCGCGCGGTGTTGCTGGGCGGCTTCGTGTTCGGGTGTGCTTAGGATCGCGTTTAGTGCATCGCAAGCGGCGTTTAAGTTCCGGCTCGCGCTCTTGATGTCTTCGCTCGTGGCGGTTTCGTTTAATGAAGTCCACGCTTTAAAAGCGGCTTCGTGTTGTCGGCGCGCTTTGACTTCTTCGACGGCGCGCGCGGTGTCGGTCGGTGCGGTGGCGGCGCGCTTGGCTGCAAGGTTGGCGCGTGTTTGTCGGGCGCTGCTTTCTGCGCTTTCCGCGTCGGCCTTGGCGCGCTGGGCTGTCTGATCGTCTGCGTCTTTTGCTCGCTCGTGATACATTTGGGCGCGTTCTTCAAACATTTGCGCGGCGTCTTCAAGTTCTCGCTCTGTCCAGTTCGGTTTCGGGTCTGTGACGGGCATTTCTGGGGCTTTGGCGTCGGCTGTGGGTTCGGCGCCTTCAAAAAGAACGGCTTGGGTGTTGATGGTTGGCGCGCTCGCGTCTTCTTTTGTCGGTGCGCTTGGCATCGGTTCGGGCGTACTTTGGATCGTCGGCGCGCTCGTCTCTTCCTTTGCTGGCGCCTTGGCATCGAGCGGCTTATCTGCTGCCATTGCTTTCAGGATGTCGGGCGCGCTGCTGGGTGTTTCTCCGCTTAAAATGGCATTGATGTCCACGCCCTGTTTATTTGCCCAAACTTGCAACTTCTGCGCGAGTTCAAGCAGTTCGGGCGCGATTTCGGGCGCCTTGGCTTTGCGGGCCGCGCGCTTCTTGGGCGTGGTCGCTTCGTCGCTGCCGCTAAACGCCAAGTCATACCCGGCGAAAATGTTGGCGCGCGTTTGGATGTGCCTGTCGCGCTTTGCGGCTGTTTTGAACGTGTGCGGGCGGTATTCGTGGCCGTCAATGGTCGTCGTGACTGTGAGGCCGTCTGTGTTGATTTCTACGGTAATTCCGCTTTTGTCTTTGATCTCTCCTTTGTAGGTTCCAAATTTTGACTCGTGCCAAAGGTCGCGCGGTTCGTGTGCTGGCGCCTTTGCT
>JAQGLP010000303.1 GCA_028292835.1 Variovorax sp. | reverse complement strand
GCTTTCCATGCCGGGCGCATCGGCGGCTATGCGGCGGCCGGTGCCGCCGCCGCCGCCGCTGTGCAGAGCGTGGCTTTTGCCAGCGCGCATGTGGCGGCGCTGCGCTCGCTGTGGACGCTGCTGCACGTGTTCATCCTGGCCTGGGGCCTGATGCTCGCGGTGCTCGGCCGCCAGCCGATGTGGGCACACCGCGCCGGGCGACTGCTGGCGACCCGGCTGCGCCTGTTGACCGGTTCGGTGCTCGGCGTCGTGGCCACCGGCGCCCTCTGGGTTTCGATGCCCTGCGGGCTGCTTTACTCGGCGCTCATGCTCGCGGGCCTGGCGAACGGGCTGGTGCAGGGTGCCTTCGCGATGGCGATGTTCGCTGCGGGCAGCGCGCTGTCGCTGGTGCTGGCGCCCTGGCTCTGGCAGCGGCTGCGCGGGGGTTTGGGCGCATCGCGCAAGGAGTGGGGAACGCGGCTGGCGGGCATGGCGCTCGCAGCGGTGACGCTGCAGGCACTGGGGATCGACCTGGGCCGCCCCATCAGGGCCTGGTGCGCTTGAAGAACCAACGGCCCGTCGCGGACCGTTGGTTCATGAAGAAGGTGTCTGCGAATGCAACCGGACCGTCATCCTGAACGCAGGGTTCAGGTGGGCGAGGGCAGCAAGGCTTCGGGTTCATCTGACGCGAGATGATCACGCCCGCCAGGCAATGTACCAAGCCCGGCTCCAGGGAGCATTGGTTCAAGGAAATATAAAGCCCGACCGCACCGCAGACACCCTGGATTTTACGCCCACGCGGCGGGCCCACGGCGCACCGTCAAAGCAAATGGCCATCGCCCGCAAGGACTTGATCGAGGCGTTGCAGCAGTTGCGCAATCCGTGTAGGGTCGGCGCCGTTTCCATCCGGCCCGGGCGCCACCGCCATCTCCCCGGGAGCGGGCATGGAAGCGGACGCGGCGGCCACCGCTGCCTCCTGGCGTACCAGGTCGAAGGCCATGTTGAGTGCGGCCAGCACGGCGATGCGCTCGCGCACCTTGCCCTTGCCGGCATCGCGGATGCGGCACATCGTGGTATCGACGCGCTTGACCGCCTCGCGCAGCGGCGCTTCACCGCCTTCCGGACAACCGAGCAGGTAGCCCTGGCCCATGATCTGGACTTCGAGCTGCTTCATGGGTGGGCCGTCCCCGCATGGCCGTCGCCGCCAAGCACGCCGGCCTTCGGCGACGCGGCTTCTGCCTCGGCGGGCCAGCGCGCCAGCACCGCGTCGATCCGACCGACCACCGCCTCCAGGCGCAACCGAAGCGCGTCGCGCTCGCGCGTGACGGCTTCCAGCCGCTCGCCCAGCAACCCGTTGGTGCGTCGCAGCTCTTCGTGACGCACCAGCAGGCGCTCGACGCGCTCGGCAATCTGATCGATGGAATCGGCAGCGGACATGGGCGGTAATTGTAGGTTTTGCGACAGCGACGCGGGCAGCGATGGCAATCCGGGGCCCGCGCCTGGCCGCATCCTGCGAGGCGCTTTCAAACTAAAATGCCGCCCGTTGGTGCTCGCGCCGTGGTTCACACGGCGCAGTTCAACGGGAAGCAGGAGCCGGAGTCTCGCCAGACCGAAGCCGCCTGCGCTGCCCCCGCAACGGTCAAGCAGCCGGCGCCCATGCCATGTCATGTGGCGCCGCCCTCGTCAATCAGCCACTGGGCGCCCTGAAACAGGTGCCTGGGAAGGCGGCGAGGGTTGTGCTGCCAGCCCGGATACCGGCCAACGAGGAGACTGCGCGCGTGCTGTTGCGCGCCGCGGTCGTAACGCCCAAAGTCCGGCGGGGAAGCCGGACAGGGTTTTTGTTCCTGAGTTTCGCTCCCATGACTTTTTGCATTTCTCCCGCAGGCGTGCGCCTGCCCATGCACGCCTGCCTGGCGGCGCTTCCGCTGGCGCTCGCCGCTGTCTTTCCCGCGCTGGCCCAGGGGGTGGCGCCTGCCGCCTCGCTGCGTGAAACCGTCGTCACGGCCAACCGCGTCGAACAGCCATTGTCCGATCTGGTGTCCGATGTCTCTATCGTCGACCGGGCCGCCATCGAGCGCAGCGGTGCAACGGGCGTGGCCGACGTGCTGGCGCGTTTGCCAGGCATCGAGATCACGCGCAATGGCGGCATCGGCAACACCACCAGCGTGTTCATCCGCGGTGCCGAATCCCGGTTCACGGCCGTCTACATCGACGGCGTTCGCATCGACTCGCAATCGACCGGCGGCGCGACCTGGGAGTCGATCCCGCTCTCGCAGATCGATCGCATCGAGGTGCTGCGCGGCCCGGCCGCGGCGGTTTACGGCTCGGACGCCATCGGCGGCGTGATCCAGCTGTTCACGCGACGCGGCGAGGGACGCGTGGCGCCTTACGCCGGGGTCGGCGTCGGCAGCTACGGGCTGCGCCGGGCCGAGGCCGGCGTGAGCGGCGCGGCCGGCGAGGGCGGTGCCTTCGACTATTCGCTGGGCGTGACGCACGAGGAGAGCCGGGGCTTCGATGTGCAGCCTCTGGCCAAGCGCAACCCCCTGAAGGACGGTTTCACCAGCCCCGACCGCGACGGCTACCGCAGCGACGCGGGCCATCTGCGGCTTGGCTTCCAGATCAATCCGGCGCAGCGCCTGGAAGCCACCGTACTCTACAGCGACCTGCGGGCGCAGTACGACAATCCCATTTTCGCGTCCAGGCCACCGTTGGTCTACCCGGACGATGTCGGTACCAACCGGCTGCGCACCGCCGGCGTCGCGTGGCTCGCCAAGTGGAGCGATATCTACAGCACGCGTGTGCAGCTGACCGACAGCCGGACCCTGTACCAGACGATGCCGAGCTTCTACCGCACCGAGACCCATCTGCGCGGCTACCTGTTCCAGAACGAGTTCCGCTTCGGCCCGCACCTGGCGACGGCTGCGCTGGAGCGGCGCGAGGATGCGCTGGAGAACGCGGCCACGTCGTTCACCCCGCTGCTGGCGCGCAACCGCTCGCAGGACGCGGTGTCGCTCGGCTACGGCTTCGTGCAGGGCCCGCACTCGCTGCAGTTGCACGCGCGCCGCGACCAGGACAGCGAGTTTGGCGGCAAGTCCACCGGCAGCGCCGCCTATGGCTTTTCCATCACGCCGCGGTGGCGCGCCACCGCGTCGGTCGGCACGGCGTTCCGCGTGCCGACGCTCTACCAGCGCTTCAGCCAATACGGCGTGGCGAGCCTGCAGCCCGAGACGAGCCGCAATGTCGAAGTGGGCCTGCGCTACGCCGAGGGCGCGACCAGCGCCGGCCTCGTGGTGTACCGTAACCGCGTGAGCAACCTGATCACATTCGACGGTTCCGCCAGGGGTTGCCTGTCCTCGTTCGGCTGCTACGCCAACACCGCGCGCGCGGCCTACGAGGGGGTCACGCTGTCGGGCGGGCACCGCATCGGCGACGTGACGCTGCGCGCCTCGCTCGACTTCCAGAATCCGCGCGACCTCGCCAACGACCGGCAGTTGGCGCGCCGCGCCCGGCGGCACGCCACCCTCGGCGCCGACTGGCGGGTGGCCGGCTGGACGCTGGGCGCCGAGATCCAGGCTTCCAGCAAGCGCTTCGACGATGCCGCCAACACCCGCACGCTCGGCGGCTACACGCTGCTGAACCTGGTGGCCAGCACCCCGCTGACACGCGACCTCGGCCTGGTGGCGCGCATCGACAACGCGGGCGACAAGGACTACATGCTGGCACGGGGCTATGCGATGGCCGGGCGCACCGCTTACCTCGGCATCAAGTGGACGCCGCAGTAAGCAGCGGCCCGGAGCACGGCGGCGCCATCGCCTGTGCCGCCGTGCTGGTGGCCGCGCCGGCCTCCGGGCAGGGCAAGACCACGGTGGCAGCCGCGCTCGCGCGGCTGCATGCGCGCCAGGGCCGCACGGTCCGCGCATTCAAATGCGGCCCGGATTTTCTCGATCCGCACTGGCTGGCGCTGGCCACCGGCGCGCCGGTGCATTCGCTCGATCTGTGGATGACGGGCGAGGCCGACTGCAGGGCGCGCCTGCACGCGGCGGCCACATCGGCCGACCTGTTGATCGTGGAGGGCGTGATGGGTCTGTTCGACGGCACGCCGAGCGCGGCCGACCTGGCCGAACGCCTCGGTCTGCCGGTGCTCGCCGTCATCGACGCACAGGCCATGGCGGGCACCTTCGGCGCGCTCGCCTTCGGCTTGCAGCACTTCCGGCCCGGCCTGCCGTGGGCCGGCGTGCTGGCCAACCGCGTTGCGGGCGAACGCCACGCCGGCATGCTGAAGGACGCCCTGCGCGAGCCGGCGCAGTGGCTCGGCGCC
>JAQGLP010000409.1 GCA_028292835.1 Variovorax sp. | reverse complement strand
TCCAACGACCAGCGCAAGGTGATCTACCAGCAGCGCAACGACATCCTCGATGCGCAGGACCTGACGGCCCAGATCGCGGCGCTGCGGGAAGGCTGCTTCACCGAGCTGGTGCGCCAGTACGTACCCGCCGAGTCGGTCGAGGAACAGTGGGACCTGGCCGGGCTGGAAAGGACGCTGGCCCAGGACTGGCACATCGAGCCGCCGCTGCAAAAGGACGTCGAGGCCGCCAGCGCGGTGACGGACGAGGACATCGTCGAGAAGGTGGTGGCTGCCGCGAACGCCGCCTTCGAGGCGAAGGTCGCCCTCATCGGCCAGGAGAACTTCACGCAGTTCGAGCGCATGGTGCTGCTGCAGGGCATCGACACCCACTGGCGCGAGCACCTGGCCTCGCTCGACTACCTGCGCCAGGGGATCCACCTGCGCGGCTATGCGCAAAAGCAGCCCAAGCAGGAATACAAGCGCGAGGCCTTCGAGCTCTTCGGCCAGTTGCTCGATTCGGTCAAGAACGAGGTCACGCGCCAGCTCATGACGGTGCGCGTGCAGTCGGGCGAGCAGTTGGAAGAGGCCGCCGAGGCGCTGGAAAGCCGCGCCGACAGCATCGCCAACATCACCTACACCTCGCCGACCGAAACGGGCGAGGCGGAGACGCGCGTCGACGAAGACAGCATGCGCCGCCAAGCCGCTGGAGGGGTCGGCGCTACTGCCGCGGCCTTCGCGCACGTGGGCCGCAACGAGCCCTGCCCGTGCGGCAGCGGCAAGAAATACAAGCATTGCCACGGCAAGCTCACCTGAGCCTCGGCCGCTTCTTTTGATCGAAACGGGCCACGCGGCCCGTTTTGCTTTGGACCGCCGCACATCGTGGTGCGTGCCGGATAATCCGGGCCATTTTGTTGCTCACCCAGAAGGTTTTTTCCATGCCCGTCAATCTGACCGCACCCGATCCCTCCACGCTGCTCGCGGTGCCCGGCGTGCGCCTGGGCGTCGCCGAGGCCGGCATCCGCAAGGCGAACCGCAAGGACCTGACGGTGATGCTGCTGGACGAGGGCGCGGCGGTGGGCGGGGTCTTCACGCAGAACCGCTTTTGCGCCGCGCCGGTGCAGGTGTGCCGCGACCACCTGACAGCCGGCTTCGGCGTCCGCGCGCTGCTGATCAACACCGGCAACGCCAACGCCGGCACCGGACAAGACGGCCTGGCACGCACGCGCACGACCTGCGTGGCGCTGGCGCGCCACCTGAACCTGGCGCCCGAGCAGATCCTGCCTTTTTCCACCGGCGTGATCATGGAACCGCTGCCCGTCGAGCGGATCGAGGCCGGGTTGCCGGTGGCGATCGCCGATGCCGCGCCCGGCCACTGGGCGCGTGCGGCCGAAGCCATCATGACCACCGACACGGTCCCCAAGGCCTTCAGCCGGCAGGTTTCCATCGGCGGCGCGACCGTCACCCTCACCGGCATCAGCAAGGGCGCCGGCATGATCCGGCCCAACATGGCGACCATGCTCGGCTTCCTGGCGACCGATGCGCGCATCGACCCGAAGCTCATGCAGCCGCTTGCCAGGATGCTGGCCGACGCCTCGTTCAACCGCGTCACGATCGATGGCGACACCTCGACCAACGACTCCTTCATCGTGATCGCCACGCAGCAGGCCGCCAACGCGCCTGTCAGCTCGCTCGACAGCCCGGACGGCCGCGCGCTGCTGGCGGCGATGCAGGATGTGGCGCGGCAGCTCGCGCAGGCGATCGTGCGCGACGGCGAGGGCGCTACCAAGTTCATCACGATCCGGGTCGAGGGAGGGCGTGACGCGGCCGAGTGCCGCCAGGTTGCCTACGCGGTGGCGCATTCGCCGCTGGTCAAGACGGCCTTTTTTGCAAGCGATCCCAACTTGGGACGCATCCTGGCGGCGGTCGGCTATGCCGGCATCGACGACCTGGACCCTGACGGCATCGACCTGCACCTCGACGACGTGGCGGTCGCGCTGAAGGGCGGCCGCAATCCGGCCTACCGCGAGGAGGACGGCCAGCGCGTGATGAAGCAAAGCGAGATCACCATGCGCATCGCGCTGGGCCGCGGCGAGGCGAGCGACACCGTCTGGACCTGCGACCTGAGCCATGACTACGTGTCGATCAACGCCGACTACCGCTCCTGAGCCACAGCGTCGCATGCAAGAAAAATTCGAACACCTGATCGAGCGCGCCGAGCAGCTGATCGCCCGAATCGAGTCCGTGCTGCCGCAGCCCCTGGCGGCGCCTCCCGACTGGAATGCCTCGATCGCCTGGCGCTACCGCCGCCGCAGCAGCGGCCACGGCACGCTGGAGCCGGTGCGCCACCTGGCGCCGATGGCACTCGAGGCGCTGCGCGAAATCGACGTGCAAAAGGAAAGGATCGAACGCAACACCCGCCAGTTCGTCGAAGGCAAGCCGGCCAACAACGTGCTGCTGACGGGTGCGCGCGGCACCGGCAAGTCGTCGCTGATCCGCGCCTGCCTGCACGCCTTCGCGCCGCAGGGGCTGCGCCTGATCGAGGTCGACAAGGCGGACCTCACGGACCTGCCCGACATCGTGGAGGTGGTCTCGGCGCGGCCCGAGAAATTCATCGTCTTCAGTGACGACCTGAGCTTCGACGAGGGCGAGCCGGGCTACAAGGCGCTCAAGTCGATCCTCGACGGCTCGGTGGCCGCGGCCACGCCCAACGTGCTGGTCTACGCCACCAGCAACCGCCGCCACCTGCTGCCCGAGTACATGAAGGACAACCTCACGTACCAGCACACCGAGGACGGTGAGGTGCATCCGGGCGAGGTGATCGAGGAGAAGATCTCGCTGTCCGAGCGCTTCGGTCTCTGGGTCAGTTTCTATCCGTTCAGCCAGGCCGAGTACCTGAGCATCGTCGGCGAGTGGCTGGCGTCCTTCGGCATCGCGCGGGACGCCATCGAGGCGGCACGGCCCGAGGCGCTCGTCTGGGCGCTGGAGCGCGGTTCGCGCAGCGGCCGCGTGGCCTACCAGTTCGCACGCGATTACGCGGGACGCAGCGCCGCATGAGCGCCTCCTTCGGCATGTCCCGTGCGGGTGGCGATCGCCTTGCCGCGGGACCTCCAGCGTCCTGCAGGCCCTCGGGCTGGCGCTGATGCAGCAGCGCCGCCATACCGAGGTTGCCGTCGGCATCCTGATCCGCGAGGGCGACGGCGCGCTGCTGCTGTCGACCCGGCCGGCCGGCAAGCCCTACGCGGGCTACTGGGAGTTTCCGGGCGGCAAGATCGAACCCGGCGAGACGGTCGAACAGGCGCTGCGGCGCGAGTTGCACGAGGAACTGGGCATCACGATCGAGGCCGCAGAGCGCTGGAAGGTCACGGAGCACGACTACCCGCATGCGCTGGTGCGCCTGCACTGGTGCAAGGTCACGCGCTGGCAGGGGGAGTTCGAGATGCGCGAAAGCCAAGCGATGCGCTGGCAGCAGCTGCCCCTCGACGTGACGCCCGTGCTGCCGGGCGCGTACCCGGTGCTGGCATGGATTGCCGAGGAACGCGGTTTCCGGGGCGCTACACATTTGATAGCATAAAACCCGGACGGGGCGTGCGCCAAGCCCGTTTCTGGTTCAGGAATCAGGCGACCGCAGCCTGGGGTCGCCAAAGGGCTCGTCGTCCGGCGGCGCCTCGGCCGGCAGGCGGAATTGCTCGCTCGCCCAGGCGCCCAGGTCCACTCCCTTGCAACGCGCGCTGCAAAACGGCCGGAACGGGTTGCGCGGTGCGTAGAGGCTGTCGCCGCCACAGGCCGGACAGCGCACCACACGCTCGCCGGCAGGGAATTTCGCGGATGCCAAGGCGATTGCTCCCGGCTTCAGGAGCAGAGCGTCAGCTCGAACGCGGTGTCGTCCCGGCTCGTCTGCAGCCGGTCGTCGTCGCCATGGCGCATCAGGCGCACCGAGATCATCAGGCGGTTGCCGCTGATCTCGGGAATCAGGCCCAGCGCGGGGTCGATGCGCAGGCGCAGCAGCTGGAAGCTGCGACCCTGCGGCAGGCTTTGCTGGAAGTGTCCGCCAGGGGCCATGACCTTGCAGGGCCCGTCGGCCTCGCGCAGCAGTTTCAGTAAAAGGTAGATCGAGTCGGCCAGCGGGGTCAGGGTGGCAATCCAGCGCCCCAGGTCGGCGCGACGTGCGTTGCCGCTGCGGTGCTGCCAGGCGTAGTAGGCCGGCAGGTCGAACTCGCAGGTCCCGCCCGGGATGCCGGTGCGGCTGCGGATGCTCATGAGCCACTCGTTTTCGGTCAGCGCCTGACCGGCCTTGCCGGGGACGCTGTTGAGCGCGGCACAACCGTGCTCGAGGTGAGCCAGGATCTGATTGAGCGCGGCCTCCGAAATCGCGGGGTTGCCGCGGTAGCCATTGAAGATCGCCTTGTACTTTTCAAGGTCGCGCAATACATCGGCCTTGAGGTCGGCGCGTGCGGCCACGTCCATGATCTCGAAGATCGTGACGAGCGCATAGTGATGCGGCAGCGGCGCATCGGCCGGGACCAGTTCGCCCAGCCGTCGAAACAGGTGCTCAAGCCGCAGGTAGGTGCGGATGCGCTCGTTGAAGGGGTACTCGTAGAGGATCACGCGTGTCGGGTTCCTATCGCAAGGATCATAGTCTTACTCTCACGGTGCCACGGCAGCCGTGGGCAGCACATTGCGCACCGCCTCCGCCATGCGACGTCCCAGCGCCAGCTGGCCGTGCATGGAAAGGTGCGTGTCGTTGGGGAAGTACAGGTCGCGCGTTCCGGTGTATTGCTGCCGCGCAAAGCCAAAGAGGTCAGGGCCCAGCTTCGTGCGTGCCAGAGCCTGCACGAAGGGCTTCGAATTGTCGGGCTCGATGTACACCGTCGTCTTGTTGGGGATGATCATCCACAGAAGAGGCACGTCCGGATGGGTTTGGGTAAAGGCCTGCATGCGTGTCACCGATGTTTCGTCGAGCGGCCCGTTGGAAACGTCTTCGCCGAAGAACAATGCGCGGTCGCAACTGCGATGGCTGAAGAGCGCGCAACCGTCCGCAACCTTGCGGACCTGTGTTTCGCCGAACCGGGTGTCCTGCGCAGACCGGAGTGCCTCGCGGGTGTTCGAATAGGTGATCAGGCCCGTCATCAGCTTGGCCCCGGTATTGAATTCGAAACCGGGCACCTGGGGAGGGGACGTCCAGAACGGCTCGGTCTTGACCTCGGGGTCCCGGGGCATCGTGGCGCATTTTTCGCCATCTTTCAGGCGTTCGTCGAGCAGGCGTTCGACGCTCTCGACGATGACCAATTTGCCGTGGAAGCCGGCGCGCCGGAGCCACGGATTGAAGTCGGAGCACAGCACGCCGATCTGCCCCCAGTAGATCGTCGTGACCTTGTGGCCCGCCTTCACGAGTTCGCTCTGCCAGCGGAAAGTCATCGAAAAGCTGTCGCCGATCACCAGGATGTCGGCCTGATCGATCGGCACACCCTTCAAATGCTCGGCGGGCACCGTGGGCGGCGGCAGACGCCAGCCGAACTCCCGCTCGGACAGGCGGCCGATGCGCGAGAGGTCGCCGTAGTACGGCGGGGTGAACAATGTCAGGATCAGCAGTCCCGTGATGATCACGAAGCCGGCAAGAAATATCCGGAGCCAGAGCTTTGCTGCGGGACTCATCTCAGAACTGGAAATAGAGGAACGGGCTGTAGGAGCCGAGTTTCGACACGCACACGCCCAGGAGAAGGACCATGAAGAACGCCTGCAGGGAGATCGAGGCGGTCGCCAAGTAGGCCCTGCCTGCTACCGCCTTCGGCTGCGGCACCCAGCGTTCGAGTGTGATGGTCGGCGGAAGTGCCAGGCAAATCACCAGGCCCAGCAGCATCGTATGGAAGAACTCGGGCTTGCGATAAGGCGGCGTGAACTCGCTGAAGGCGGCCAGCGGCGCGCCGTGGAAGCCCAGCATGCCCTTGTAGATGGCGAGGGCCGCAGGGACGCTCTCGGCCCGGAAAACCACCCAGGCCACCATCACGCACAGGAAGGTCAGCAGCCAGCCGAGCACGCGCGCCACGCGGCCGGCCGGACGCTGGCGGCGGACCTTGGCGTTCCAGAGGTGGTTGACCATCAGAAACGCGCCGTGCAACGCCCCCCAGATGACGAATGTCCATGCCGCGCCATGCCAGAGGCCCCCCAGCAGCATCGTCAGGAACAGGTTGAGATAGCGGCGTGCAGGCCCCTTGCGGTTGCCGCCGAGCGGCACGTAGAGGTAGTCGCGCAGGAAGGTGGAAAGCGAAATGTGCCAGCGGCGCCAGAACTCGATGATGTTGGTCGATTTGTAGGGCGAGTTGAAGTTGAGCGGCAAACGCACCCCTAGGCAGAGCGACAGGCCGACGGCCATGTCGGAATAGCCGGAGAAGTCGAAATAGATCTGCAGCGTGTACGCCAGAACGCCGAACCACGCCGTGTAGAGCGACGGCTCGACGCCGTGGTGGACGCCGTTGAACATGAGGTCCGCGTACTGGCCCATGGGATCGCCGATCAGCAGTTTCTTGGCGAGGCCGAAAACGAAGATCGCCAGCCCCCGCGTGATCTTCTCGGCGTCCATGCGGTAGGTCGCGGGATGGGCGAATTGCGGCATCATTTGCGCGTGATGCAGCACGGGGCCGGCAATGAGATGGGGAAAGTACGTCACGAAAAGAACGTAGAGCCCGAAACTGCGTTCGTGCACCTTGCCCTGCCAGCAGTCGACCAGGAAGGCGATCTGCGTGAAGGTATAGAAGGAAATGCCGATCGGCAGCGCCACATGCAGCAGCGGCAGCGGCGACAGTCCCGCCTCCGAGAGCCCGAAATTGACATTGCTCACGAAGAAATTGGCGTACTTGAAGACCGCGAGCACGCCGAGGTTCAGGGTCAGGGCGAGCACCAGCATCCGCTTGCGCTGCCGGTCGGTACGCCCCTCGCCCGGAGTCAGTCGAAGCCCCGCCCAGTAGTTGAAGCAGATCGACCCGACCAGCAGCGGCAGCGCCTTGACGCTCCACCAACCGTAGAAAAACAGCGAAGCCAGGGCCAGGAAGCCGGCCGCGGCACGGATGTCGCGGCGCCCGATCAGGAAAAACCCGATCAGGACGATCGGGAAATAGAAAAAGATGAACGGGTAGGACTTGAACAGCATCTCGGGGGAGGGCAGATCGCAGGAGCCGACCGGACGCGGTGATGGTCCGGTTGGTGTGCCTTTGCGGAGGGCCGGCCGGATTATCGCGTGCCGGCCACAGCCCACACCCGAGCCAGGGCGTCGACCTCGACCGCCAGCTCGGCGAGTGTCAGCCCTTCG
>JAQGLP010000400.1 GCA_028292835.1 Variovorax sp. | reverse complement strand
GTCAGGCTCGCAGCCGGCGACGGCAAAACCCAGGAATCGGCCCAGGGGCTTGAGGCCCTTGCGCTCGGCCACGGTCTCGTCCATCACGACCACGGCACCGCCGCCGTCGGAGAACTGGCTGGCATTGCCGGCCGAGATCAGGCCGCCGGGCATGGCCGGGCGGATGCCGCTGATGCCTTCCTTGGTGGTGCCGGGCCGGATGCCCTCGTCGTTCTCGACCGTGACTTCCTTGGTGCGCAACCCCATCACCGGGTCGGCCACGCCGGCCAGCACCGTGATCGGCGCGATCTCGTCCTTGAAGCGGCCGGCCTCCAGCGCGGCCGTGGCCCGCTGCTGGCTGGCGGCGCCGTACTCGTCCATGGCGTCGCGTTCGATCTTGTAGCGCTTGGCGACCTGTTCCGCCGTCTGCACCATGTTCCAGTAGATCTCGGGCTTGTGCTTGAGCAGCCACGGGTCGGTGATCATGTGGCGGTTGGCCTCGTTCTGCACGCACGAGATACTCTCAACACCGCCGGCCACGTACACGTCGCCCTCGCCCGCGACGATGCGCTGCGCGGCGGTGGCGATGGTCTGCAGGCCCGACGAGCAGAAGCGGTTGATGGTCATGCCCGAAGTCGTGACCGGGCAGCCGGCGCGCAGTGCGATCTGGCGCGCGATGTTGGAGCCGGTCGCGCCCTCGGGCGTGGCGCAGCCCATGATGACATCGTCGACCTCGGCGGCCTCGATGCCGGCGCGCGCGATGGCGTGCTGCGCGGCGTGGCCGCCCAGCGTGGCGCCGTGGGTCATGTTGAAAGAGCCCTTCCAGCTCTTGGCGAGCGGCGTGCGGGCGGTGGAGACGATGACGGCGCGGGTCATGGTGATTTCCTTTTGAACGGAGAAAGTCGGCGGGCCCGTGGACCGGGACGCAACGGTTGGAGATCGGACGGATTCATCGACAAGCCTGGCGGCATCGGCCGGGCCGCGTCGCACGCAGGCCCGTCCGGCGCTCGCTCAATCGAAGCTCTTGCCTTCGGCCACCAGTTTCTGGATCAGCGGCGCGGGCTCCCAGAACTTGCCGTCGTCGCGCGGGTTCCTCGCAAAGCGCCTCATCGACTCGGCGACGTTGTAGAGGCCGACCTGGCCCGCGTAGTGCATCGGGCCGCCGCGCCAGATCGGGAAGCCGTAGCCGGTGAGGTACACCATGTCGATGTCGCCGGACTTCGTGGCGATGCCGTCCTCCAGGATGTGCGCCCCCTCGTTGACCAGCGCGTAGACCAGCCGCTGCTCGAGTTCCTCGTCCGCGATCTGGCGCGGCGTGATGCCCTCGTCCTTGCGGTGCTTCTCGATCAGTTCGACCACCACCGGGCTCGGGATGGCGTCGCGCTTGCCGGCCTGGTAGTCGTACCAGCCGGCGCCGGTCTTCTGGCCGAAGCGGCCCAGCTCGCAGAGCTTGTCGGCGGTCCTGCTGTACTTCATGTCGGCGCGCTCGGTGGCGCGGCGCTTCCTGATGGCCCAGCCGATGTCGTTGCCGGCCAGGTCCCCCATGCGGAACGGGCCCATCGCCATGCCGAACTTCTCCATCGCCTTGTCGACCTGCTCGGGCGTGGCGCCCTCGTCGAGCAGGAAGCCGGCCTGGCGCGAGTACTGCTCGATCATGCGGTTGCCGATGAAGCCGTCGCACACTCCTGACACCACCGCCGTCTTCTTGATCTTCTTGGCGAGCGCCATGACGGTGGCGAGCACGTCCTTGGCGGTTTCCTTGCCGCGCACCACCTCCAGCAGCTTCATCACGTTGGCCGGGCTGAAGAAGTGCATGCCCACCACGTCCTGCGGCCGCTGGGTGAAGGCGGCGATCTTGTCGACGTCGAGCGTCGAGGTGTTGGAGGCCAGGATGGCGCCGGGCTTGGCGACGCGGTCGAGCTCCTTGAACACTGCCTCCTTGACGCCGAGCTCCTCGAACACCGCCTCGATGACGAGGTCGCAGTCCCGCAGGTCGTCGTAGTTGAGCGTGGTGGACAGGAGGGCCATGCGTTCGTCGTACTTGTCCTGCTTCAGCTTGCCGCGCTTGACCTGGGACTCGTAGTTCTTCCGGATGGTGGCGACGCCGCGGTCGAGCGCCTCCTGCTTCATCTCCAGGATCCTGACCGGGATGCCGGCGTTCAGGAAGTTCATCGAGATGCCGCCGCCCATGGTGCCCGCGCCGATCACGCCGACCGAGCGGATCTCGCGCTTGGGCGTGTCCTCGGCCACGTCGGGGATGCGGGAGGCGGCGCGCTCGGCCATGAACAGGTGGCGCAGCGCGGACGACTCGGGCGTCATCATCAGCTCGATGAACAGGCGTCGCTCCTCGGCCATTCCGGCATCGAACTTCAGCTTGGTGGCCGCCTCGACCGCATCGACGCACTTGACCGGCGCCGGGTAGTTCTTCGCCATGCCCTTGACCATGTTGCGCGCGAAGCCGAAGTAGGCGTCGCCCTGCGGGTGCTTGCACGGCAGGTCGCGCACGCGCGGCAAGGCAGCGCCCTGGCCGGCCACGGAGCGGGCGAACGAGATCGCCTCGTCCATCAGCGATCCGGGCGACGCAGCGACCTTGTCGAACAGCTTCTGGCCCGGCGCGGCGGCCAGCAGCTCGCTCTTGACGGCCTCGCCGCTCACGATCATGTTGAGCGCCGTCTCCACGCCCAGCACGCGCGGCAGGCGCTGCGTGCCGCCGGCGCCCGGCAGCAGGCCGAGCTTGACCTCGGGCAGCGCGATGCTGGTGCCGGGCGCCACCACGCGGTAGTGGCAGCCGAGCGCCAGCTCCAGGCCACCGCCCATGCAAACCGAGTGGATGGCGGCGACCACGGGCTTGGCCGAGTTCTCGACCGCCGCGATCACGCTGAGAAGGTTGGGCTCCTGCAGCGCCTTCGGCGTGCCGAACTCCTTGATGTCGGCGCCGCCCGAGAAGGCCTTGCCGGCGCCCGTGATCACGATCGCCTTGACGCTGTCGTCGGCCTGCGCCTTGGCCAGTCCCTCGGTGATGCCCTGCCGCGTGGCCAAACCCAGGCCGTTGACGGGCGGGTTCGCAAGGGTGATCACGGCCACGTCGCCGTTGACTTTGTATTCAGCGGTCATGCTGCGTTCCTTTGAAGTGGAAAAGGCTGGAAGAAGGGGATGTCGTCTGTGCGATGCACGAGCGGTGGCCGGCATCGGGTCTTAAAAAGCACGGACGTTCTTTTTCTTCCAAAATTTTAGGTGTTTGGCGCGCTGCGGCAATCGCCCCCAGTCGCTGCCGGGACAAGCCAACGGCGTGGCGGACGTCATCTCAGACCTCCAGCCATTCCTTGCGCGTCGCGGCGTCGGCACGCAGGGTGTCGGGCGTGCCCTGGAACACGATGCTGCCGTGCCCCATGACGAGTGCGCGGTCGGAGATCGCCATCGCGATGGTGAGCTTCTGTTCGATCAGCAGCACCGAGATGCCGCGGTCCTTGAGCTTTTTCAGGTACTCGCCCACCAGCTCGACGATCTTGGGCGCCAGCCCCTCGGTCGGCTCGTCGATGATGATCAGGTCGGGGTCGCCCATCAGGGTTCGGCACAGTGTGAGCATCTGCTGCTCCCCGCCCGAGAGCACGCCGGCCTCGGTGTGCTGGCGTTCCTTCAGACGCGGGAACATGGCGTACATGTCGTCGAAGCCCCAGCGGCTGCCCTTGCCCGAGCCCTTCTGGCCCAGCAGCAGATTCTGCTGCACCGTGAGCTTCGGGAAGATCTCGCGCGCCTCGGGCACCAGGCCGATGCCCAGGTGGGCGATCTCGTAGGCCTTCTTGCGCAGGATGTCCTGTCCCTTCCAGTGCAGGTGTCCCTCCGCATGCACCAGGCCCATGATGGCCTTGGCGGTGGTCGAGCGCCCGGAGCCGTTGCGCCCGAGCAGTGCGACGATCTCGCCCGGATGGACCTCGAAGGAAACGCCATGCAGCACATGGCTCTTGCCGTAGTAGGCGTGGACGTCGTTGAGTTTGAGCATGTTCAGTGATCCATTGCGCTTCGCGCGAGCCCATGACCCATGAAACCAGCAACCAGTGAAGCGAGGCCCCTTCGGAAAACACCGCGGAACCGGCTCCGCCGGGCCGCCGGTGTTGCCCCCTGCAAGGGGGTGGGCGAAGCGACACGAAGTGCGCGAAGCCTGGGGGTGTGCCTCATTTCCCCGCCCCCTGGGCATCCGCGACGGACGAGCCGAGATAGGCTTCCTGCACCCGCGCATTGGCGCGCACCGCGGCGGGCGTGTCGAAGGCGATGACCTCGCCATACACGACCACGGCGATCTTGTCGGCCAGCCCGAACACGACCCCCATGTCGTGCTCCACCGTCAGCAGGGTCTTGCCGACCGTCACTTCCTTGATCAGCGCGATGAAGTGCAGCGTCTCGGTCTTGCTCATGCCCGCGGTCGGCTCGTCCAGCAGGATGACGTTGGCGCCGCCCGCGATCGTCACGCCGATCTCGAGGGCGCGCTGCTCGGCGTAGGTCAGGTTGATGCCCAGCACGTCGCGCTTGCGCTCCAGCCCGACCTGGCGCAGCAGCGTTTCGGCGCGCGCGTTGGCGTCGTCCAGCTTGGACAGGAAGCGCAGGAAGGTGTAGCCGTAGCCCAGGCTCCACAGCACGCCGCAGCGCAGGTTCTCGAACACGCTGAGCTTGGGGAAGATGTTGCTGATCTGGAAGCTGCGCGACAGGCCCAGCCGGTTGATTTCGTAGGGCTGCTGGCCGTCGATGCGCTGGCCATTGAGCCGCACCTCGCCGCTGGTGGGCGCGAGGCGCCCGCTGATCAGGTTGAACAGGGTCGACTTGCCGGCGCCGTTCGGGCCGATGATGCCGATGCGCTCGCCGGCGTTCACCGCCAGGTTGGCGCCCCGGATGATCTCGGTCTTGCCGAAGTTCTTGCGCAGGTCCTTGAGTTCCAGTGCGTAGGTCATGCGGTCTCCCGGCGCTTGATGTCGGCTTCGATCTGCTCCTGGGCGTGGCTCCAGGCGCGCACGAAGCGGCGGCGCACCGCTTCCAGCAGCGCGCCGCCCACCACCGCCAGCGCGGCCGCGCCGAGCCAGCTCGCCATGCCCGAGGTGTCGAGCGTCAGGCCGAAGAAGTTGAGGTTGGGCCCGAGCGCCGCGTTGAGCTGCATGTGATAGATCATCTCGACGATGGCGGCCAGCCCCGCCACCAGCAGCGCGCCGGTGACGATGAAGCCCGCATACAGCGGCCAGAACGGCTTGAACCTGCCGAATCTGGCCACCCGTACGTTCATCATGATGAGGCTGGCCACGCCGCCGGGCGCGAACATCACCATGAAGAGGAACACCAGGCCCAGGTACAAAAGCCACGCCTTGCTCAGCTCCGACAGCAGCACCGAGGCAAACACCAGCAGGATCGCGCCGATGATCGGGCCGAAGAAGAAGGTGGCGCCGCCCAGGAAGGTGAACAGCAGGTAGGCCCCCGAGCGCAGGCCGCTCAGGCTGTCGGCCGCGTTCACGATCTCGAAGTTGATCGCCGCCAGCCCGCCGCCGATGCCGGCGAAGAAGCCCGCGACGATGAACGAGAAGTAGCGCACGCGCTGTGTGTTGTAGCCGATGAACTCGACGCGCTCCGGGTTGTCGCGCACGGCGTTCAACATGCGCCCGAGCGGCGTGCCCGTGAACGCGTACATCAGCGCGGTGGAGATGAAGCAGTAGACGGCGATCAGGTAGTACACCTGGATCTGCGGGCCGAAGCTCAGGCCCAGCAACGGCGTGCCGTAGACCCGGTTGGTCGTGATGCCGCCCTCGCCGCCGAAGAAGGTCGGGAACATCAGCGCCATCGACGCCACCAGTTCGCCGATGCCCAGCGTGATCATGGCGAAGGTGGTACCGGCCTTCTTGGTCGTCACGTAGCCGAACAGCATGGCGAAGAACATGCCGCCCAGCCCGCCGACCAGGGGAATCAGCACCAGCGGCACCGGCAGGCTGCCCTTGGCCGCCAGGTTCATCGTGTGGATCGCGATGAAGGAGCCCATCCCGGTGTAGACGGCATGGCCGAAGCTCAGCATGCCGCCCTGGCCCAGCAGCATGTTGTAGCTCAGGCAGATGATGATCAGGTAGCCGATCTGCGAGAGCATCGTGAGCGCGAGGCTGGTGCGAAACACCAGCGGCGCCAGGAGCAGCGCGAGCGCGAACAGCGACCAGATCACGACGCGCGTGACATTCCAGGGCGCGAGCCGGTAGGAAAGGGTTTGAGCGGTCATGGAGGGTCAGCCTTCGCGCGTTCCGAGCAGGCCCTTGGGGCGGAAGATGAGGATCAGCACGAGAAACAGGTAGGGCAGGATCGGCGCCACCTGCGAGATGGTGAGCTTGAGCACCTCGTAGCCGAAGGTCTGGTCGGTCACGGCCACGCCCAGCGCCTGCAGCCCGGTGGCCAGCGACTGGTCCATGGCGACGGCGAAGGTCTGGATGACGCCGATCAGGAGCGATGCCAGGAAGGCGCCGGCCAGCGAGCCCATGCCTCCCACCACCACTACCACGAAGATGATGGAGCCGACCGACGCGGCCATCGCCGGCTCGGTGACGTAGGTGTTGCCGCCGATGACGCCAGCCAAGCCGGCCAGCGCGGCGCCGCCCCCGAACACCAGCATGAAGACGCGCGGCACGTTGTGGCCCAACGCCTCCACCATGTCCGGATGCGTCAGCGCCGCCTGGATCACCAGGCCGATGCGCGTGCGCGTGAGCAGCAGCCACACCGACAGCAGCATCAGCAGGGCCACCAGCATGATGAAGGAGCGCGACTTGGGAAACTGCGTGCCGTACAGGGTGAACAGCGGGCCCTGCAGTTGCTCGGGCAGGCCGTAGGGCACGGTGGAGCGCCCCCACAGCAGCTGAACCACTTCGAGGATCAGGTAGGACAGGCCGAACGTGACCAGCAGCTCGGGCACGTGGCCGAACTTGTGCACGCGCCGCAGGCTGTAGCGCTCGAACGCCGCCCCCATCGCGAACACCAGCAACGGCGCCAGGACCAGCGCCGGCCAGAAGCCGACCAGCCCGGAGATCGTGTAGGCAAAGTAGGCGCCCAGCATGTAGAAGCTGGTGTGGGCGAAGTTCAGCACGCCCATCATGCTGAAGATCAGCGTCAGGCCCGAGCTGAGCATGAACAGCAGCAGCCCGTAGCTGACGCCGTTGAGCAGCGAGATCACAAAAAATTCGACGTTCATCGCGACTTGTCCATGCGTGAAAAGAAAAAGGCCCGAGCGGATGACGCCGGGCCTCGACCGGTCAGCGCGCCGGGGTCACGGCCGCTTCATCTGGCATGAGGTCGGCGTGCTGGCCACGTAGGCGTCGTAGAACTTCACGGGCGCCAGCGTGTAGCCGGTGTTCTCGGGGCTGTACGGGTACTTGGCGCTCGCCTTCTCCCAGCGGGTGATGTAGAGGCCCTGCTGTGCCTGGTGGTCGGTCTTGCGCAGTTCGATGTCGCCGTTGAAGCTCTTGAACTTCAGGCCTTCCATCGCCGCGGCGACCTTGACCGGGTCGGTCGACTTGGCCTTGACCATGCCTTCGACCAGCGCCTGGAAGACGGTGTAGACATCGGTCGTGTAGAGATCGTCGTTGAACTTCTTCTTGAACTCGTCGGCGTACTTCTGCATCTCGCCGCCCATGTTGTAGTGGGCGTAGCCCACCTGGTAGACCTTGCCGGCGGACGCCGCGCCCATGGCGGTCGGCGTGCCGGTGGTGACGGCGTAGTAGGTGTAGAACTTGACGTTGAGGCCCGAGTCGTTGGC
>JAQGLP010000397.1 GCA_028292835.1 Variovorax sp. | reverse complement strand
GTCCATCATGGTGAGCAGCGCCTCGAAGCCCTGGCGCTGGTGGAAGCTCTCCTCGCGGCAGATGCGGATCATGGCGCGCGCATAGGGGCCGTACGAGCAGCGGCAGATCGGCACCTGGTTCATGATGGCCGCCCCGTCCACGAGCCACCCGACCACGCCGACGTCGGCCCAGGTCAGCGTGGGGTAATTGAAGATGGAGCTGTACTTGGCCTTGCCGCTGTGCAGCGCCTCGATCATCTGGTCGCGCGAGGTGCCGAGCGTCTCGGCCGCCGCGTAGAGGTAGAGGCCGTGGCCGCCCTCGTCCTGCACCTTGGCCAGCAGGATGGCCTTGCGCTTGAGCGTGGGCGCGCGGCCGATCCAGTTGCCCTCGGGCAGCATGCCGACGATCTCGGAATGCGCGTGCTGGCTGATCTGGCGCACCAGCGTTCTGCGGTAGTTGTCGGGCATCCAGTCCTTGGCCTCGATGAAGTCGCCCGCATCGATGTGCGCGTCGAAGCGCTCCTGCAGGGCCATCTCCTCGGCCGAACGCACGGCTTTCCTGGCGTCGCCGGGCTCCTTGCCCATCGTGTCCATGGCTTGCGTGTACATGGTGCTCTCCTTGGTCGGGGCGCCGTGGCGCCCGGGTGGATCGGTCCTGCCGGTGGGCAGGCTCTCAGTACTTCAGCCGCCTTGTCGATTCGACGTGCGGGGCAAGCTGGGCCGGCGTCAGCCACTCGTCCTTGCAGCCGAAATCCCTGAACAGCGCCATCTGGTCGCCGTAATGCTGCGCCTTGCGTCCGTCGGGCGCCACGAAGCCGCTCTGCCCCGGCGGCGCCGCCGTGCACATCGAGACGCCGCCGGCCCGGAACACCACCTTGTCGTTCTGCGAGCCGCGGTTCATGAAGCTCGGCAGCTTCAGCAGTTCGTCGGCGCCGGCCTGCGGCGCGCCCATGAAGTTGCTGGTCAGGAAGGTATGGGGCGTGACCGGCGTGAGCCAGGTGCGCGTGTCGCTGCCGAAGCGCTCCGTCAGCTGGGCCATGGCCTGTGCCAGCGTGGCGCGCAGCACCGCGCTCTTGTCCTCGCCGTTGAAGAAATCGTAGGTCTGCGGCACGCCGGAGCGTGTGCCCAGGAGCGCGTTGTAGAGCAGCTTGGAGCCGTTGCCGGGCCGGATGCTCGCCACCTGGCTGGGGCCCGCGTAGCCGGCGCCCGCGTACGCCGCGAACACGTCGGGCGGCAGGTCGTCGGCCAGCACCTTCTGGTAGAGGACCGGCAGCCAGGTCATCATGAGCGTCGTGGCCGGGCTCCGGTAGGTGCCGCGCGCCTGCGGATCGTCGTTGAGCCCGTTCCAGTCCGCGAATATCTGGGCTGCCCGGCGCGCCGGGTCGCTCGAGGGCAGGCCGCGGGTGGCTTCGGCCACGAAGGGGACGAAATAGCGCGCGTTGGTGTCGGCGTAGGCGGTGATGCGGTTCAGTGCCCAGACTTCCTCGGGGGTCACCCGCGGCCTGGCGTCGAGGCGGGCGATGAACTCGTTCACCCGGTCGGCCGCGCCATAGTTGCCGCCGTCGCTTACCGCGCCGGGACCCGCCTGGTTGTTCCAGTTGGCGATGTAGCCCTGCGCCGGGTTGAGCACCTGCGGGTCTTCGCTGAACGGCCGGATGCCCTGCCATTCCATCGTGCCGTCGCCCAGCGCCGGCAGGCGGATGTCCTGCTGCGGCGGGCGGATCGGCAGCCGTCCCGGCGAGACGTAGCCGATGTTGCCCTGGGCGTCGGCGTAGTACCAGTTGATGGTGATCGCCACGCGCGAGGCCTGCTTCAGCCACTCGTCCCAGTTGCTGGCCTGCATGGAGTGGATCCAGCCCAGCAGCGATTCCAGCTCGTGGCCGTCCCAGCTGCGCTTCATCGAATAGGCGGTGCCGTTGGGCAGGTCGAAGTCGGTCACGGTGCCGTGCACCGTCGCGTAGACGTCCAGGCGTTCGTCGGGCTGCCCCTTGACCCGGATCACCTCGCTGCGCCGGGTCATCGGGCGCATCGCGCCGTTGAACAGGTACTCGTGCGGGTTCGCCGGGTTGAGCCGCTCCTGGTACATGTCGTTGACGTCCAGCGGCCCCGCCGTGGCGCCCCAGGCGATCTTGCCGTTGGTGCCGAACAGCACCACCGGGTGCGCGAACGGCGTGTTGCCGGTCACGTCGTAGCCCGCCCCGTGCAGGCCGATGCCGAACACGTACGAGGGGTTGAACCAGTTGAACTGGGGCCCGTTGACGAGCACCGTGCTGCCGTCGGTGGTCTTCTGGGGGCCGGCGATCCAGAGGTTGCTGGCGATCGGCCGGTCCCAGGGCGGGGCCACGCCGCGCCGCGCCGCGTCGGTGTCGCTGCGGGCGAGCAGCAGGGCCGGCGAGACCGGCGCCAGCCGGGCCAGCGGATCGGCGGCGTCCGGGGCCGTGGCGGACGTCCCGGCCGGCGGCCGGCCGGCGCCCCGGGTGCGCGGCACGGTGGTGGGCGCCAGCGGGTCCTCGATCCAGCGGATCTGGTCGAACAGCTGGCGGCCCACCACGTCGCCCTTGGCCTTGCGCAGCTGTTCCAGAAGCCGCAGGTTGGCGATTTCGCTGCTGGCGTTGGAGTACCGGTTGGCCATGGTGCCGACCCAGATCATCGCGACGTCGTAGCCCGTCCAGTCGCCGCGGGGCTCGAAGCCGGCATCGATGAACTGCTTGGGCAGCAGGGTGCCCTGGTCCGCCAGCACTTCGTTCACGCGGGCGTTGAAGCCCGCCGCGTAGCCGTCGAAGATGGCTTGGTCGTCAGCGCCAAGCCGGGCCATCTGGGCCTGGATCGAGGCGGGCGCGAACCCGGCGCGGCTCGTCTTGTCGAGCGCCAGGTAGGCCGGGCCCATCACTTCGGACACCGTTCCCAGCACCGAGCGCCGCGCCATCTCCATCTGGAACAGCCGGTCCTCGGCGACCACGTAGCCGAAGCCGTGGAACAGGCCGCGCACGTCGTTCGCATACACATGCGGCACCCCGTAGCTGTCGCGCTGGATGGTGACGGTCGATCCGCCGACGGCAGCGGACGGCGGCGTCGAAGCGGCGCAGCCCGCCAGGACGATGGCGGCGCACACGGCGCTCAGGTTTTTCAGCAACGGATTCATCGGTGGCCTGAGAGTGGGCAAGGGACTGGAAGGGCGAAATGCGCGCTCAGCGCGGCCGCGTGTCGACCACGCGCCGGGCCTTGCCGGTCTGCGTGCGCTCGATGGCGCCGGGATCGAACACCCGCACCCGGGTCGAGATGCCCACCAGCGTCTTGATCCGGTGCTGCACCCAGCCGGCGATCTCGCCGCGGTCGCTGTCGCCGAGCGCGCCCACCTCCGGGCGCAGCTCGCAGTGCACCTCGACCTGGTCGAGCGCGCCCTCGCGCCGCACGTGCACCTGGTAGAGCCCCGACAGCTTGGCGTGCGCCAGCACGATCTCCTCGACCTGCGTGGGGAACACGTTGACGCCGCGGATGATCATCATGTCGTCGCTGCGCCCGACGATCTTGCCCATGCGGCGAAAGGCGCGCGAGGTCGGCGGCAAGAGCCGCGTCAGGTCGCGCGTTCGGTAGCGGATGATCGGCATCGCCTCCTTGGTGAGCGACGTGAAGACCAGTTCGCCCTCCTCGCCGTCGCGCACGGGCTCACCCGTCTCGGAGTTGACGATCTCGGGGTAGAAGTGGTCCTCCCAGACCACCGGGCCGTCCTTGCTCTCGACGCACTCGCTCGCGACGCCCGGGCCCATGACTTCCGACAGGCCGTAGATGTCCACCGCGTCGAGGCCGGCCTTGGCCTCGATGTCGCGGCGCATGGCCTCGGTCCAGGGCTCGGCGCCGAAGATGCCGATCTTGAGCGAACTCTTCCTCGCGTCGAGCCCCTGCCGCGCGAACTCCTCGATGAGCACCTGCATGTAGCTGGGCGTCACCATGATGATGTCGGGCCTGAAGTCCCGGATCAGCTGCACCTGCTTCTCGGTCTGGCCGCCCGACATCGGCACCACGGTGCAGCCTGCGCGCTCGGCGCCGTAGTGCGCCCCCAGGCCGCCCGTGAAGAGCCCGTAGCCGTAGGCGACGTGCACCATGTCGCCGGGCCGTCCGCCCGCCGCGCGGATCGAGCGCGCCACCAGCGCGGCCCAGGTGTCGATGTCGTTTTTCGTGTAGCCCACCACGGTCGGCTTGCCGGTGGTGCCCGACGAGGCATGGATGCGCGCCACCCGCTCGCGCGGCACCGCGAACAGGCCGAACGGGTAGTTGTCGCGCAGGTCCGATTTGACGGTGAACGGGAACTTCGCCAGGTCACCCAGCTGCTTCAGGTCGCCCGGCCGCATGCCCTTGGCGTCGAACGCCTGGCGGTAGTGCGGCACGTGCTCGTAGGCGCGCTGCAGGGTCGCGCGCAGGCGCTGGAGCTGCAGCGCGGCGATCTCGTCGCGGCTGGCGGTCTCGATCGGCTCCAGGTCGCCGGGGGCGGGGCGTTTCACGGTCATGGGGTTCCTCGACGGGTTCGCGGCGGCCGGGCTGGCTCAGGCGGGCATGACCGCCGGCTTGCCCTTGAACGTGTGGGAGCGCCCTCGGAACACGGCAACGCGCTCGCCGCGCTGGTTGGTCACTTCGGTGTCGTAGATGCCGGTGCGTCCGGTCCTCGACACCTCCGCGCAGCGCGCGGTGAGCAGGTCGTCCAGGTGTGCCGGGGCGATGAAATCGATGGCGAAGCCCGAGGCGACGGTCAACTCGTTGTACGAGTTGCAGGCGAACGCGAAGGCCGAGTCGGCCAGCGCGGCGATGAAGCCGCCGTGGCAGGTGGCGTGGCCGTTGAGCATGTCGTCGCGCACGCTCATGACGAGTGTGGCGCTGCCCGCGGCGATGGCCATCACCCGCATGCCCAGTCCCCGGGTGGCGGGGTCGTTGCGGAACATGGCCTCGCCGACGAGGTCGGCGGTGTGCTGGGCGGAGGCGTGTGTCATGGCGGTGTCGCGCGGACGGAGCGGGAAAAGGCGGGCCGCCTCAGCGCTCGCTGAAGCGCGGCGCGCGCTTCTCGCGAAACGCGGCGATGCCTTCGAGGTAGTCGCCCGAGGCGCCGAAGCCGCGTTGCAGGCGCGCCTCCTCGGCCAGCGCCTCGCCCACATCCATGCCCTGCGCCGCGGCCATCGCATGCCGCGTGGCGACCAGCGCCCGCACGGGCAGGGCGGCCAGACGGGCGGCCAGCGCCGCGGCCGTCGCGGACAGGGCCTCGTCGTCCACGCACTGCCAGACCATGCCGATCTGCGCCGCCTCGGCCGCCATCACCTTCTCGCCCAGCATCGCGATGCCGAGCGCGCGCGCGTGGCCCACCAGACGGGGCAGCAGCCAGGTGCCGGCGGTGTCGGGCACGAGGCCGATCTTCGAGAACGCCTGGATGAAGCTGGCCGAGCGCGCCGCCACCACCAGGTCGCAGCACAGCGCCAGGTTGGCGCCGGCGCCGGCCGCCACGCCGTTGACGGCCGCGACCACCGGCACCGGCATCGAGCGCAGGCGCTCGACCAGCGGGCGGTAGTGGGCATCGATCAGGCTCCCCAGGTCCTTGCCCGGCGCCGCCAGCGGATCGGACAGGTCCTGACCGGCACAAAAGGCCCGGCCGGCACCGGTCAGCACCACGCAGCGCACCGTCTCGTCGCCGGCTGCGCGGTCCAACGCGGCGAGCAGTTCCCGGTGCATCGCCGTGGTGAAGCTGTTCATGGCGGCGGGCCGGTTCAGCGTGAGCGTTGCCACGCTGCCGGACTGGCTCGCCAGGATCAGGGATTCGGACATCGCGTGGAGCCCTCTCTTCGGAAATTATGAACTTCGCAACGCCGGAGCGGGTGGTCGTCAATCATTGACCGACCGTTCGGTAGATTTTATGATGGCCCGATCCTCGCCTGCAAGCGCTTTGAGTCAGGACAAACCCTTGCCTGCCTGGCCCTGACGGCAGGAGCGCGCTGTTGAGGCAAGATGCCTGGCAAAACGCAACCGAGAGAAAAATACCCCATGGCGCGCGGAAGATCAGCCACCTACGACGACCAGCGCGAACTGATCCTGGAGCGTGCGGCGCAGCTCTTCGCGCGGCGCGGCTACCCCTCGACCTCGATGAACCAGGTCGCCGAGGCGTGCAACCTGTCGAAGGCGACGCTCTACCACTACTACCGCGACAAGTACGCCCTGCTGGTCAGCATCGCCGACGAACACGTGTCGCGCCTGGCCGCGCTGGTGGAGGCGGAGGACACACCGCCGCTGCGCGGCGAGCCGCGCCTGCGTCAGCTCATCGACCGCATCGTCGCCGAATACGCCCATGCGCAGGACGCGCACCGCGTGCTGACCGAGGACGTGAAGTTCCTGGAGCACGCCGACCGCGAGCGTGTGCTGGACAAGGAGCGCCAGGTGGTCGCCGGCTTCGCCCGCGCCGTCGCCGAGATGCGACCCGGCACGCCGGTCGCGCACCTGTCCAAGCCGCTGACCATGCTTCTCTTCGGCATGGTCAACTGGATGTTCACCTGGATGAAACCCAACGGCGAACTCGACCACGCCGCGCTGGCGCCGATCGTAGCGGACTTGTTCATCGGCGGGGTCGGGGCGGTGCGCGCCAGTCCCGGCGAAAACCGGACTTGACAGCCGCCGCGGACAGGGGCAGCTTTCGGCGAGCGACCCAAAGAAGCCATTCGCCACCAAGGAAAGGTCCCCGAT
>JAQGLP010000361.1 GCA_028292835.1 Variovorax sp. | reverse complement strand
GGGCTGCGCAGCTTCTCGATGCACCCGTCGCGCATCCTGGCCGTCAAGCAGGAGGTGCTGCGTGCCGACACCGGCAAGCTCGCCGTCTGGGCGTGCGAGGTGCTGGCGTCGGAAGACCCGGCCGCGCTGTTGATGCCGACACACTGACGCGTCCATTTTTGGAAAGAAAAGGCCGGTAGCGCACGTCCAGCATACGGAGATAGCTATCGAAAAGATAGCGGCGCCGGCGACTCTCGCACCCGGATGTCAGGCGGTCGCCGGGAATGCCGGGGATGGAGGCGGGGGCGCGGGCAGCGACGCCGTCCGCACGGCATCGTCCACGCTCCACGCCGCGTAGGCCACGGCCGGCAGATCGGACGAGTGCACCCGCCCCAGCAGATCGCGCACGTTGTCCTTCACGCGGGCGAGCAGCAGCTGCGCGCCGCGCTGGCGCGTCCACGCCGCGAAGTCGCACAGCGCCTCGATGCTGGTGGCGTCGAGGTCGCCCGACTCCTCCAGGCTGAGCACCATGCGCGCCGGCGGTGGCTGTTGGGCCTCCATGCGGGCACGGACCGTGGCGAACACCGCGTCCGCGTTGCCGAAGAAGATCGGCACCTCGGGTCGCGCGATCAGCACACCCGGCGGCACCACCGCCTCGGGGTGGCGCGCGGTGTCGATGTAGTCGTGGCTGTCGCCCAGCCGCCCGAGCCAGCTCACGGCCGAGCGTGACATGCCGCGCAGCAGCAGCAGCAGGCTCACGCCGATGGCCGCCAGCAGGCCGTCGAGCACGCCCAGCAGCAGCACGGCGGCCACCGCCACCAGCGCGATCAGCCGGTCGCGCCGCCAGTGGAAGTACGGGCGCAGCGTCGCCGGATTGAGCGAATGCCCGACCGCGTGGATCACGATGGCGGCCAGCACCGGTTCGGGCGTGTGGGCGATCCACGGCAGCAGCGTGAGCACCGCCAGCAGCACGACGCCACCGGCGACCAGCCCGGCGGCGCGGCTTTGGGCGCCGGCCGATTCGTTGGCCGAGGTGGCCGAGTAGCCGGCGCCCACCGGCATGCCCTGGAACAGCGCCGAGGCCAGGTTGGCCGCGCCGAGCGCGAACAGGTCCCGGTTGGCGTCGACGTTGTCGCCGTGGCGCAGCGCGAAGGTGCGGATCGAGCCGTACGACTCGGCGTAGAGGATCAGCGCCAGCGCGAACGCCAGCTCGCCCAGGCGCAGCCACTCGGCGCGCCCGAGCTGCGGCACCTCGGGGCGCGAGAAATGGAGCGCGATCGGCCCGACCGCCGCCACGCCCCAGGCCTGGCAGTAGCCCGCCACGTCGAGCCCGATGCCGGCGGCGATCACCAGCAGCGCGGCCGGCACGGCGCGCCAGCGGCCGAGCCCGCGCAGCAGCGCGAGCGCCGCCAGCGCGATGGCGCCGCCGGCCAGGTTCCAGTGGGGCCAGCCCGCAGCCAGTTCCCAGGCGAAGCGGAAGAAGTCACCGTGCGCCGGATGCACGTCGAGCACCTTGGGCAGTTGCTTGACTACGATGGTGATGGCCAGCCCGAGCGCGAAGCCGCGCAGCACGGGCTTGGCGATCAGGCTCGAGACGGCGCCCAGCCGCGCCAGCCCCGCGATGACGAAGAACACGCCGGCCAGCAGCACCACGCCCGCGCCAATCGCCACCCGCAGCGCGGCGTCGCCGCCCCCGGCGACCGAGGTGCTGGCCGCCAGCAGCACGGCCGCCGACGACGAGGTGGCCGAGACGATGGCGAAGCGGCTGTGGCCGATCAGCCCGTACATCAACAGCCCCGCGAACAGCGCAATGACGCCGCTTTGCGGCGGCAGCCCGGCGATGCTGGAGTAGGCCACCGCCTCGGGCAGCAGCAGCCCGGCGATGGACAGGCCGGCCACCAGGTCCGCGCCCGACAGCTGCCCGGGGCGCGCGCTCACTGGAGCACCCTCGCGCTTCGCGCCTTCCCGCCGAGCGGAAATTCGCCCTTCGGGCGGCTGTGCGGGTTCATGCCGCGGGCTCGGCGAGGCCCTCCAGCCCGGCGCTTTGCGCGGCCACCGCCGGGCTTACGCCGGTCCAGCCGGGCAGGTAGCGCGCGGCCGGACCGCGCGCCAGCGCCACCGCCTGCTGCAGCGCCTCGACCGGCAGCGCCTGCGTGTCGGTCTTGCGCAATTTTTTCGGCGCGATCAGCGGGCGGAAAAAATCGGCCCACAGGAATTCCGAGAACGGCGCCGTGTCCTTGGCATAGCCGCCGGCCTTGCGCACCAGGCCCGCGAGGCTGCGGTAGGGGTCGTCGCGCAGCTTCGCGACGTCGGACGGGATGGCGGTGTAGTCCAGCCGCCGGCCCTTCTCGTCGTACGGATGCGCCCAGCGGTGGAACTCCATCACGCGCCAGAACGTCTCGCCCTCGATGGCCGACAGGTCCTCCAGCTCCATGACCCAGACGGTGTCGATGACCTCCTCGTGCAGTGCCAGGCCGAGGTGGTGGTGGTCGACGATGTAGTAGCGCCCACGCGGTCCCTTGACCGCCGGAAACCAGTGCGCGGACAGGGTGCGTTGCCGCTCCTTGCGCTTCAGGCCCGCCCATTGGGCGCGCTTGACCGCCACTTCGGCGGCGCCGACGGTGATCTGGGTGGGGTGCAGGTCGGCCAGCGCGACCGGGACCAGGTGCTGTTGGTGGGGCATGGGTTTTTGGCGAAAGACTTGAAGATCGACCGTATGGATGAGATCGCTATCTTGCACCCGGCCGTCCCGATGCCGCATGGGAGGTCGCTGCGCTGCACCGGGAGACGGGCAGATCCGTCAGGAAGAGCGTCTGAGGGCTCGCCAGAACGGCCGCCCCTCACGAAGCTGAGGCAGCGCACGCTCGACCAACAGGCAGATGCCCTCGGCCGGCGCGTCGGCCGGTAAACCAAGCGGCACCCTGCCGCGTCATCCTTGTACCGGGTGAGCGTCAAGGTGGCCGCTGACAACCGGCTCGTAACGCGCTATGCAAAATATCCCTGCAAGTTCCTTCCACCTCGAAACGGAGTTATCCATGCGTTCCAAATACCTCATCGCG
>JAQGLP010000309.1 GCA_028292835.1 Variovorax sp. | reverse complement strand
GCTGGCCACCTTGGCGTCCGTGGCAAAGGTTACCAATTTGTTGGTGATCGGCGCGCTATTGGCATCCAGGAGGACGGCCCGTGCAGTCGTGCCGACGAGGGCGACCGAATACGTGGCAGCGCCCGATTGGTCGCGAAGACCCAGGGCCATTGAAGGCAAAGCTGGCGTCGTCCCCGTACCCGTACCCGTACCCGTGGACGTGGACGTGGACGTGGCCGGAAGAACCGCAGGAAGTCCTGGACTCCCCCCTCCTCCGCCACCACATGCGCCCAGCAGCATTACCGAAACGGCAAGCGCGAATCCTGCCTTCAAAGTATTCATGAAATCCATTCCCGTGTTCCTCGTATTTTTTTCACCGGGCCGCGTTGCGGTCCGTGATCATCTTGGGCGTGATGAAGACCAGCATCTCGGTCTTGTTGGCCACACGGCTCCTCGTGCGGAACAAACCACCGATGACGGGTGCCTCGCCCAGCACGGGGATGCGCGACTCGTCCGTGGTTTCGGTCAGTTCGAAGATGCCGCCGATCACCACCGTGCCACCGTTTTCCACCAGCACTTCGGTCTGCACATGCTTGGTGTTGATGGCGAATCCCGCCGTCGTTGCCTGCCCGACGGTGTCCTTGTTCACATCGAGCGACAGGATGATGTTGCCTTCGGGCGTGATCTGCGGGGTGACTTCGAGCTTCAGGTTGGCCTTGCGAAAGGCGATCGAGGTGGCGCCGCTCGACGTCGCCACCTGGTACGGCAGTTCGGTGCCCTGTTCGATCAGCGCCTTGGTCTGGTCGGCCGTGACCACGCGCGGGCTCGAAACCACCTTGCCCTTGCCGTCGGCCTCCAGCGCCGAGATCTCGAGATTGAGCAGGCGCGAAAAGCTGGAGTTGAACAAGGAGACGGCGAAGGTTCCCGGCGCCGAGCCGCTCTGCGATGTTGCCGGCAGGTTGACGAAATTGCTGTTGGTCAGCGAGGTCGTCGCCGATGGCAAGTTGGCGAACGAGCCATTGACCACGGGATTGGGCACCACCGTCGGGCTGGCCCCCACCGTGCTGCGCGTGTTGATGATGCCTCCGCCCAAGCGCACGCCCAGGGATTTCCCGAACGTGTCCGATGCCTCCACGATGCGCGCTTCGATCAGCACCTGACGCACCGGCACGTCCAGCTTCTGGATGAGTTCCGCGACCCGCGCCAGTCGCGACGGGATGTCGGAGACGAAAAGCTGGTTGGTTCTGGCTTCGGCCAGGACGCTGCCCCGGGAGCTCAGGATGCGGCTGGTGGTTGCACCCGCTGCGCCTCCCGCTCCTGCGCCCGCCCCGGTACCCATCAAGCCTTGCGCGATCGCGACGGCCTTGGTGTAGTTCAACTGGAACGACTGGGTTTTCAAGGGCTCCAGATTCTGGATCGCCACCTGAGATTCGAATTCCAGCTTTTCCTTGGCGTTGATCTCGTCCTTCGGCGCGATCCACAACACGCTGCCGTTCTTGCGCATGCCCAGGTTCTTGGCCTGCATGATGATGTCGAGCGCCTGGTCCCACGGCACGTCCTTCAGGCGCAGCGTCAGGGCGCCCGACACCGAATCGGATGTCACGATGTTGAAGTTCGTGAAGTCGGCGATGACCTGCAGCAGCGAGCGGATTTCGATGTTCTGGAAATTGAGCGACAGCTTTTCGCCGTTGTAGCCCACGCCCTGCGTCAGCTTGGTCGGGTCCACCTTGCGCGCCCGCACCTCGACGACGAGCTGGTTTTCGCTCTGGTAGGCGCTGTGCTCCCACTCACCCCGGGCGTCGATGGTCATGCGCACGCGGTCGCCGGCCTGCTGGGTGGTGATGAGCTGCACCGGCGTGCCGAAATCGGACACGTCGAGGCGACGGCGCAGGCCCTCGGGCAGCGTCGACTTGGTGAATTCCACCACCAGGTTCTTGCCCTGCTGCCGGATATCCACACCCACCTGGTTGTTGGCCAGGTCCACGATCACGCGTCCCGCGTTGTCGGAACCCAGGCGGAAGTCGACATCGCGCAACGGGAGCATGTCGCGGTTGCGGTTTTCGGCAAAGGCCGAAGGCGTTGCCGTGGCCAATGCCGCGCCCGGCACCGGGTCGAGCGAAACCAGCAGTGACTTGCCCTGGATTTCCGCCTTGTATGTGGTGGCCTGCTTGAGGTTGAGCACCATGCGGGTGCGCTCGCCCGCCTGGACGACATTGACGGAACTCAGGTTGCCCTGGTTGATTTCGATGGTGGAGCGTCCGATGGCGTTGGTCACGCCCGGGAAATCGAGGGCGATGCGCGCCGGTGCCTGGATGGAAAAACCGGTCGGCAACTTGTCCAGGGGCTGCGCCAGGTCCACGCGAATGACCTCCGCACCCGACTGAACCGAGCTGGTCACCGCCTCGATGGCGTTCTGGGCTTGCGCCGCGAAGGCGGTGGTGGCCGCGAGAAGCGACAAGCCAAGCGCTCGTGCGCACTTGGCGATCTTCATGGTGAGGGACTTCATTTCTATTGCTTCTCTTGCTTTTCCTGCAACTGCAGCGTCGCCACGCGTTCGATCCACTCGCCCCCCGCGTCCTGCACGATTTCGCGCAAGGCCAGTTCGGTTTCGGTGATGCGGGTAATGCGTCCGTAGTTGAGACCCAGATGGTCTCCAACGCGGACTTGGTAGAGCAGCTTCTCAGCCTGCACCAGAGCGACGAGTTTTCTGCCACGGTCCAGGCTGCCTACCATGGTCAGGGAGTCCAGCGGGAAGGACTCCAGCGCTTCCTTGCGGCGCGCGAGTTCGGGCGTGATCAATGCCGAACTCACGATCCGGGTGGAATCGCGGCGCAGCGCCTGCGTCAGCTTCTGGCTGTTGAAGGGCTCGTAGGCGCTGCCTTCGGTATAGGCTTGCGGCATGAATTTCTTGGGTGCGGTGATCGGCTTGACGGTCGGGTGCGCCTGGCTGCGCTGCTCGGTCATCCAACCCTGGAGTTGCTCCTGATCGGAGCCGCTACAGCCGCCGAGGGCGATCAGTACGGCAGCCGAACACGACAAACACAGACGCGTCATTGCTTGGCCTTCTTGTCGGCGGCACTCGCCTTTTTCTGAGCCGATTGCTCGTCCGCGTCAAGGTATCGGAACGTCTTGGCCGTCGCCTCCATGGTCAGGCTGTCGTCCTTCTGGGGCTGTATCGACAGATTGTTCAGGGTCACGATGCGCGAGAGATTGGCGATGTCGGCGGCGAACGCGCCGAAGTCGTGGTAGCGGCCGGTAACGCGCAAAGCGATCGGCAGCTCTGCGTAATAGTCCTTGACTGACACCTGACCAGGCCGAAACAGCTCGAACTGCAGGCTTCGACCCAGGCCGGCCTGGTTGATATCGGACAACAGGGCGTCCATCTCAGCCTTGCTGGGAAGCTGCTTTTCCAGCAGGATCACGTACTGCTGGACCTGCTCACGCTGCTTCTTGAGCAGCTCGAGGCTGGCGGCCTGGGCCACCTTTTTCTTGTAATCGGCCCGCAGCGTGACTTCCTTGGCGCGCTCTTCCTCGAACTCGTCATTGGAATGGGTCAGCCATGCGAACCACAACGCCACCAGAACGAACAAGGTAATGACGGTACCCAGCGCGTAGCGCGGGATGAGAGGCCAAAGCCACAGCTCGTTGGCATTGAGGCCACGAAACTGGTCGCCGATGCGCCGCAGCAAGCCGGTCAAATCAATTTTCCTGGAGAAATTCGCGATTGCCATGGTGGGGTTCAGCCCTTGTCCGCGGCTGCGGCCGCCTTGATGTCGGCAGGAGCCTTTTGCGCATCGGTCGGCCTCTGCAGACCGATGCGCATCGTAAAGTTGGCCACCCGCCGCTGGTCGCGCGGCCCCAGGCTCACGGTGCCCGCGGTGATTTCGACCAATTCAGGCTTGACCAGCCAGGGACTGTTGTTGCCGAGGTTTCGCAGCAACTCCGACACGCGCTCGTTCGACTGCGCCATGCCTTGCAGGGTGACGGACTGGTTTTCCTGCTTCATGCTGGACAGGTAGACGCCATCGGGCAACTGCCGCACCAGTTCATTGAGCAGGTGCACGGGCAGGTTGCGGTCACCCTGGAGGTCTTCCACCGCCTGCTGGCGCGCACGAAGCCCGGCAATCTCCGCCTCCAGCGTGGAGATTTCCTTGATCTCGGTCTCGAGCTTGCGGATTTCGGTCTGCAGGTAGGCGTTTCTGGCTTGCTGGTCCGCAATCCGGGCCTGGTACCAAAGATAGGCCCCTCCGGCGATCATGACGCCCGCCAGGGCGGCCGCGCCGAGCGATGCATAGAAGTTTTCGCGGCGACGCTTTCTCGCGGCTTCGCGGTGCGGCAGCAGGTTGATCAGGATCACAGCAGGAATCTCCGCATGGCCAGTCCGCACGAAGTCAGGTACGAAGCTGCTTCACGCCGTACCTTTTTCTCGCGAATGCCCGAGCCCATCTCCATGCCGTCGAACGGATTGACCAGGGTGCAGGCGAACGATGTCTGCCGCGTGACCGCGCTGGTGAGTCCCGGCAATGAAGCCGAGCCGCCGGCCAGCAACACATAGTCCACCCGGTTGTGCGGGGTGCTGGTGAAGAAGAACTGGAGTGCGCGGGCGATTTCCTGCGCGATGCTGGCGACGAAGGGCTTCAGCACGCCCGGACCGTAGTCGTCGGGCAATTCGCCGCTGCGTTTCTTGCTTTCGGCCTCGTCGGCGGAAAAACCATACTGGCGCACGATCAATTGTGTCAGCTGGGCACCGCCAAAGGCCTGGTCGCGCTCGTACAGCACGCTCTGGTTGCGCAACACCTGCATGCTGGTCGTGAAGGCGCCGACCTCGAACAGCGCCACGACCGCGTCGTGCCCCTGCCCTGGCAGTTGCCCCACCAATCTTTCGGTGGCCAGCCGCGATGCATAGGACTCCACGTCGAGAATCAGGGGCTTGAGCCCCGCCGCCTCGGCCAGGCCCTGGCGATCCTGGACCTTTTCCTTGCGCGATGCGGCAATCAGCACCTCGACGTCGCCGACCGAGGTGGCGCTGTCGCCGATCACGCAGAAATCCAGGCTGACCTCGTCAAGCGAGAACGGGATGTACTGGTTGGCTTCGGATTCGACCTGGAGTTCAAGTTGCTGCTCGGTCAGGCCGCCCGGCAGCACGATCTTCTTGGTGATGACCGCCGAGGGCGGCAACGCGAGCGCGACGTTCTTGGTGCGGGTGCCGCTCTTGCGGACCACCCGGCCGACCGCCTCCGCGACCTCGTCGAATTTTTCGATGTTGCCGTCGGCGATCCAGCCGCGCTCCAGCGGCTCCATGGCGCATCGCTCAAGCAGCAGGGTGCCGGAAGCGGAACGGCCGAGCTCCACCAGCTTCACACTGGACGAACTGATGTCCAAACCCAACATGGGACTTGGTTGCCGGCGAAACATTGAACCCAGAGAAATCAAAATTCGGTCCCGCCCGCGTGTAACGTTTGGAAATATTTGCGTATACACGCATGCTATCAGCAAGCTTTCTCTTCAACCAAGGAGAGTCCGCGCCTGTGGCCCTGAGCGTTGTCAAAAGCTGACGCGGCAACGGCTGACCGAAATGCGAGAAATCCGGTACCGGATTTGAAGTATCAAGGATGGAGCGATTTGAAACGTTGCCATCCAGGGCCACTTTTTATAATGTCTGGTTAACTCTTGACCCTCCATGTCCGATTCTCCACGACCCTCCGGCCGCGCCCCCTCCTCCCACTCCAAGCAGAAGCGCACGGGCTGGGTGGGCTGGCTCGTGCGACTTGCGCTGTGGGGCGCCGGTATTGTCGCCGCGGGCGTGGCGTCGCTGCTCTTCGTCATCGCGGTGGCGCTGGCCATGGCGTATCCGAACCTGCCCGACGTTTCGGAACTGTCGGACTACCGTCCCAAGCTGCCGCTTCGGGTGTTCTCTTCCGAGGGCGTGCTGATCGGCGAATTCGGCGAGGAGCGCCGCACCCTGAGCCCGATCGAGACGATCCCCAAGGTCATGAAGGATGCCGTGCTCGCCGCCGAGGACGCGCGCTTCTACATGCACGGCGGCGTCGACTACAAGGGCATGCTGCGCGCCGGCCTGGCCAACCTGAACCGGGTCAAGAGCCAGGGCGCCTCGACCATCACCATGCAGGTGGCGCGCAACGTCTACCTGAGTTCCGAGCGGACCTTCACCCGCAAGATCTACGAGGTGCTGCTCACCTTCAAGCTGGAGCGAACCCTCTCGAAGGACCAGATCTTCGAGATCTACCTGAACCAGATCTACCTGGGCAATCGGGCCTACGGGTTCGCCGCCGCGTCCGAGGCGTACTTCGGCAAGCCGCTCAAGGACATCACGGTCGCCGAAGCGGCCATGCTGGCCGGCCTGCCCAAGGCGCCAGGCACCAACAACCCCGTCAACAACCCGGCGCGCGCACGGGGCCGCCAGCTCTACGTGATCGACCGCATGGTCGAGGCCGGCTTCATCACGCCCGAGCAGGGCAAGGCGGCCCAGCAGGAAGAGTTGCACCTGCGCGACGACAGCCAGGACCCGAGCCGACTGCACGCCGAGTACGTGGCGGAGACGGTGCGCCAGCTGATGTACGCGCAGTACGGCGACAGCACCTACACGCGCGGCCTCAAGGTCTACACCTCGCTGGTCGCGGCCGACCAGGCGACGGCGTACAAGGCGCTGCGCAAGGGCATTATGGACTACGAGCGCCGGCAGATCTACCGCGGCCCGGAGAAGTTCGTCGACTTGCCCAGCAACCCGCAGGACCTCGACGAGGCGATCGATGACGCATTGAACGAGCATCCGGACAACGGCGACGTGATTGCCGTCGTGGTGCTCAAGGCTTCGTCCCGGGAAGTCCGCGCGGTGCGAGCCAACGGCGAGCAGATCCTGATCACCGGCGAGGGCCTGCGGCCGGCCCAGTCGGGCCTCGCCGACAAGGCCCAGCCCAATGTCAGGATCCGGCGGGGTGCCGTCATCCGTGTGTCCAAGACGCCCAGGAACACCTGGGAGATCACCCAGTTGCCAGAGGTCGAGGGCGCCTTTGTCGCCATGGATCCGCGCGATGGCGCCATCAAGGCGCTGGTCGGTGGCTTCGATTACAGCAAGAACAAATTCAACCATGTGACGCAGGCTTGGCGCCAGCCGGGTTCCAGCTTCAAGCCGTTCGTGTACTCGGCCTCGCTCGAAAAGGGTTTTTCGCCCGCCACCGTGATCAACGACGGCCCGCTGTTCTTTGATGCTGGCACGACGGGCGGCCAGCCTTGGGAGCCGAAGAACTATGGCGGCGGCTTCGACGGGCCGATGTCGATGCGCCGAGCGCTGCAGAAGTCGAAGAACATGGTGTCGATCCGCATCCTGCAATCGATCGGCACGCACTACGCGCAGGACTGGATCGGCAACTTCGGCTTTGACCGATCCAAGCATCCGGCCTACCTGCCGATGGCGCTGGGCGCCGGCTCGGTCACGCCGATGCAGATGGCGGTGGGCTATTCGGTGTTCGCCAACGGCGGCTACCGGGTCAACCCGTACCTGGTGACGCGCGTCACCGACCACAAGGACAAGGTGCTGGTCGAGGCGCAGCCGCCACTGCTCAACGAGACCATTCGTGCGATTCCCCAGCGCAACGCCTTCATCATGGACAGCCTGCTGCAGAGCGTGGTGAAGAACGGCACCGGCATCAAGGCCTACCAGGCACTGAAGCGCGAGGACCTGTACGGCAAGACCGGCACCACCAACGACTCGCTCGACGCCTGGTTCGCTGGTTTCCAGCCCACCATAACGGCCATCGCCTGGATGGGCTACGACACGCCGCGCACCCTGGGCGACCGCGAGACCGGCGGCGGCCTGAGCCTGCCGATCTGGGTCACCTTCATGGAAACCGCGCTCAAGGGCGTGCCGGTCATCACGCCCACGCCGCCCGAAGGCGTGGTCAATGTCTCGGGCGAGTGGTATTACGACGAATACACGCCGGGCCGCGGTGTCTCGACGCTGGGTGTCGACACAACGCCGTCGCGGTCGGCCGAACCAGAGAGCGGTGGCGAAGCTGCGCCCGCCGTTGTTGCCCCACCCGAGGAGCGCAACCGCATCCTCGATCTGTTTCGCAACTGACGGGCCGGCGGCGGAGTTCGCGCCGCTCCCATTGCGCGTTCACTGCGAAGACCAGGTCCGTCGCGCGGCCTGCCCCGGTTCAATCCGGGGTGAACAGCACCGGTTGCCCGGCCTGGGCGCTGGCCTCAGTCGACAACTGCTCAAAGAACTCGCGCCCCGTCTTGGTATCGACCCAGGCCCGGCCGTCGTGGCGGTAGTGGTAGCCGCCCGAGCGCGCCGCCAGCCAGATTTCCTGCAGGGGCTTTTGCAGGTTGGCGATCAGCTGGCTGCCATTGCCGAAGGTGAGCGTGACCATGCCCCCCACGCGCTGGTTGTCGATGTCGGCATCGGTCGCGTCGTTGATGGCATCGCAGCCTCTTTCGATCGCAGCCAGCACCGCCTCGGCGCGATCCATGTAGTCAGGGTCGGTCATTACAATTTCGTGATGTTGAATGTCCGTCAAATTCTAGTGAGTGCTCCTGCCGGCGCGTTGGGTTGTGCCGCGGTCGCGGCCCTCCTGACCGGCTGCGGCCAGGCAGGCGCCCTCTACCTGCCGACCGAGCCGGCCGCGGCGAACCGTGCGACGCTGCCGCAAACGTTGATTCCGGCGTTGCCCGAGCGCGACAAGGCCGCGTCGTCCCCGTCCCCAGCGGCCCCCGGAGCGCAGCGATGAGCGCCACTGTCCTGCCGGGTCACCCGCAAGTGGCCCGCAGTGCCGGCACGCTGCACGTCGAGGGCTGCTCGCTGGCCGCCCTGGCGCGCGAGCATGGCACGCCGCTCTTCGTCTATTCGAGGCAATGGATGCTGGATGCGCTCGCCGCCTACCAGCGTGGCTTCGCAGGACGCGACGCGATGGTCTGCTATGCCATGAAGGCCAATTCCAGCCTGGGAGTGCTGCGCGTGTTCGCCGAGGCGGGCTGCGGCTTCGACATCGTCTCGGGCGGCGAGCTGGCGCGCGCCCTGGCTGTCGGCGCCGAGCCGTCGCGGATCATCTTCTCGGGCGTTGGCAAGAGCCGCGCCGAAATGCGGCAGGCGCTGGCCGCCGGCATCGGCTGCTTCAATGTCGAGAGCGAGGCGGAAATCGACGTGCTCAACGAGGTGGCGCTGGCCGAGGGGCGGCGCGCGCCCATCAGCATCCGCATCAACCCGAATGTCGACCCGAAGACACACCCCTACATCTCGACCGGCCTGAAGGGCAACAAGTTCGGCGTGGCGCACGACCGCGCGGTCGCGACCTACCGGCATGCGGCTGGCCTGCCCGGCCTGGAGGTGGTCGGCATCGACTGCCACATCGGCTCGCAGATCACCGAGGCCGCGCCCTACCTTGATGCGCTGGAACGGGTGCTGGACCTGGTGGAGGCCATCGAGGCCGCCGGCATCCCGCTGCGCCATCTCGATTTCGGCGGCGGGCTGGGCATCGACTACAGCAGCCCGAACGACCGGCAGTCGCCCCCCGCCGCCGATGCACTGTGGCGACAATTGCTGGCGCGCATCGACGCGCGCGGCTTTGGGGACCGCAAGCTGGTCATCGAGCCGGGCCGCTCGCTGGTAGGCAACGCGGGGGTGTGCGTCACCGAGGTGCTCTACACCAAGCCGGGCGAGGACAAGAACTTCTGCATCGTCGACGCGGCCATGAACGACCTGCCGCGGCCGGCGATGTACCAGGCGTTCCACGCGATCGTGCCGGTGGCCGGGGAAGGCGAGCCGGCGCCGGTGGTGTACGACGTGGTCGGTCCGGTCTGCGAGAGCGGCGATTGGATCGGGCGTGACCGCGCGCTGGCGGTCCAGCCGGGTGATTTGCTGGCCGTGCTGTCGGCCGGCGCGTACTGCATGAGCATGGCGAGCAACTACAACACGCGGGGCCGCGCCGCCGAGGTGCTGGTCAGCGGTGAGCAGGCCCGCTTGATCCGACAGCGCGAAAGCGTGGAAGACCAGTTGCGCAGCGAGCGGGCTTGACGCGGGCAGGCCGGCGGCGGCCGGCCACTGCGCGTTTCAACGCTATTATTTTGATAGCTGCATTCCCGCGACCGGCGTGGACCGGAACCTCTTTTTGCTTAAAAAATACCAGACGCGCCAAGCCAGCAGCACCACGATGATCGCGGCATAGACGAACACCTCGTTGAAGTTGTGCTTGCCCGCGCGCATCCAGAAGAAATGCAGCAGGCCCAGGCCGGCGATCACATACACCAGCTTGTGCAGGCGCTGCCAGCGCTTGGCGCCCAGCGCCTTGATCGCGCGGTTGAACGAGGTCGCGGCCAGCGGCGTCAGCAGCACGAAGGCGCTGAAGCCGACCAGGATAAAAGGCCGCTTGGCGATGTCCTTGGCGATATCCGCCACGTCGAAGCCCATGTCGAACCCGCTGTAGCTGAGCAGGTGGAAGACGACATAAAAATAGACGAACAGCCCCAGCATGCGGCGCAGCCGGGCCAGGGCCGACAGCTTGAACATGACGCGCAACGGCGTCACCGCCAGCACGATGCAGAGGAACCGCAGTGTCCAGTCGCCGCCGGCGCGGATCAGGTACTCGGCCGGATTGGCACCCAGCCCATCGGTGAAGGCGCCATACACCAGCCCCGCGAAAGGCAGCAGGCACAGCAGGAAGAGGCACGGCTTGACCGCCGGATGAAGAAGCAGCTTGTTCATGGTGGGCACGTGCCGGGTAGCTGCGCTCAGAAGTTCTTCTTCAGATCCATGCCCGTGTAGAGCTGGGCGACCTGGGCCTCGTAGCCGTTGTAGAGCTGCGTCTTGTGGCGCTTGGCAAAGAGGCCGCCCTCGCCGATGCGCCGCTCCGTGGCTTGGCTCCAGCGGGGATGATCGACGTCCGGGTTCACGTTGGAATAAAAGCCGTACTCGTTGGCGGCCGCCTTGTTCCAGGCGGTTGAAGGCTCCTTCTCGACGAAGCGGATCTTCACGATCGACTTAGCGCTTTTGAAGCCGTATTTCCACGGCACGACGAGCCGCACCGGAGCGCCGTTCTGGTTGGGCAGCACCTCGCCGTACATGCCGAAAGCCAGCAGCGTGAGCGGATGCATCGCCTCGTCCAGCCGAAGGCCCTCGGTGTAGGGCCAGTCGAGCACGCGCGAGCCGACGTAGGGCATGGTCTTGGGATCGGCCAGGGTGACGAACTCGACGTACTTGGCGCTGCCTTGCGGCTCGACCCGCTTGATGAGTTCGGCCAGCGAATAGCCGACCCACGGGATCACCATCGACCA
>JAQGLP010000308.1 GCA_028292835.1 Variovorax sp. | reverse complement strand
CGTGTTGCGCCTCGTACCAGGCGCGGAAGGTGAGTGAGGGCACGCCCAGGTCCGGCCCGCCGACGTGCTTGGGGCTGCGCAGCGTGAGCATGCGCGCCCAGGTGCCCCACGGGCCCTCTTCGCCGCGCGCGGCGCGGTCGACGATGCGCAGGTTCGTCACGCCCTCGCGCCACAGCGCGAAGGCGGCGGTCTGGCCGCACATGCCGGCGCCGGCGATCAGCACGTCGAGCACCGGGGCGTCACCGGCGGCGGATTCGGCCGGCAGCACCCACGCGGACGGCGGCACGTTGATGCGCTCCAGGTCGGCGCGCGCCTGGGCCGTCAGGCGCTCGAGCGCGGCGGCGTCGCGCGGGCTGGTGGTGAACTGCACCGGCACGGGGGGCAGGGCGGAGGCCGAGGCCGGTGCGCCGGCAGGCATCGCGGAATTGGAGGAGGGGGGGACGGGCATGGGGTGAAGATAATCCAGTCGGCTGGATGGTTGAATGCCGGGCCGCGTGGGCATCGGGCGGAGATGCCAGCGCTTCAGGAGACTCCCCATGATCGCCATCGACTGCTACTACAGCCTTTCCTCGCCCTGGGCCTACTTCGGCGGCCCGCGGCTGCAGGACATCGTGCGCCGCCAACGGGCGCGGCTCGTGCTCAAGCCCTACGACTTCCAGGCCGTGGTGCCGCAGACCGGCGGCATTCCGCTCAAGACCCGGCCCGAGCCGCGCCGCAGCTACCACGCGCTGGAGCTGGCGCGCTGGCGCGACCACCTCGGCATGCCGCTCAACCTGCAGCCGGCGCATTACCCGCAGGGCGCCCCCGCCGACCCGAACTGGAACAAGTACCCCGGCTGGATGGTGATCGCCGCGCAACTGCGCGGGCTCGATGCGCAGCCGCTGTCGCACGCGCTGCTGCGGGCGCTGTGGGCCGAGCAGCGCGACACCTCGGAGGCGGCCGTGCGCATCGCCGTTGCCGATGAGAACGGCTACGACGGCGCCGCGCTGCAGGCGCTGGAGCAGGCGGCCGAGACGCTGGCGGCCTACCGCGCCAACAGCGCCGACGCGGTGGAGCAGGGCGTGTTCGGTGCGCCCACCTACATCCTGAACGGCGAACGCTTCTGGGGCCAGGACCGGCTCGATTTCCTTGACCGGGCGCTGGACCGCCTGCGGGGCTGAGCGGGTGCGACGCCGATAATCCCGTGATGCGAATCCGATTCACCAAGATGCAGGGCGCCGGCAACGACTTCGTCGTGCTGGACGAGACGCGCGATGCCCACGCCCTGACGACGGCGCAGTACCGTTTCCTGGCGGACCGCCATTTCGGCGTGGGCGCCGACCAGATCCTCACGGTGCGCCCGCCGCCCCGAGGCGCCGCGGGCGACATCGACTTCCAGTACGTGATCCACAACGCCGACGGCGGCGAGGTCGAGCAGTGCGGCAACGGCGCGCGCTGCTTCATGCGCTTCGTGCGCGAACGTGGCCTGACCGACAAGGACGCGGTGCGCGTGCAGACGCTGGCGGGCGTGATCGAGCCGCGCCTGAACGCCGACGGCCGTGTGACGGTCGACATGGGCGCTCCGGTGTTCGAGCCCGCACGCGTGCCCTTCGACACGGAGGGGCTGACGCCGCAGCCCGTGGGTTCATGGCAAAAATGGCCTCTGGCCCTTGATGGGCGGGCGCAGCGTGCTATCGTTTCCGTAGCAGTGCTGTCGATGGGCAACCCGCACGCGGTGCAGCTGGTCAACGACATCGACGCCGCGCCGGTGGCCGGGCAGGGACCGCTGATCGAACGGCACCCGCGTTTTCCGCAGCGCGTCAACGCCGGCTTCATGCAGGTGGTGGGCCGCTCGCTCGTCCGCCTGCGCGTGTGGGAGCGCGGCGCCGGCGAAACGCTGGCCTGCGGCACCGGCGCCTGCGCCGCCGTGGTGGCGGGCATCCGGCTCGGCCTGCTGGAAGCGCGCGTCGATGTGGAGACGCGCGGCGGCAGGCTCACGGTCGAGTGGGCGGGCGGCGCCCAGGACGGCCAGGACGCCTTCGCAAGTTTTCCGGTCCTCATGACCGGCCCCGCCACGACCGTGTACGACGGCGAGATCGACGTGCCCGAACTTCCTGACTGGCCCACTTCCCCATGAACACCGACGCCCACACGATGAGCCCGATCACCGAGGACGACATCGTCAACTACCTGTTGACCGATCCCGACTTCTTCGAGCGCCATGCGCAGTTGCTGGCACAGGTGCAGCTCACCAGTCCGCACGGCAGCCGCGCCGTCAGCCTGCAGGAACGCCAGGCCCAGATGCTGCGCGAGAAAATCAAGGCGCTCGAGCACCGGCTGATCGACATGACACGCCATGGCGCAGAGAACGCCGTCACCGCCGACCGGCTGCAGCGCTGGACGCGCGAACTGCTGGTCGCCCGCGATGCGCGCGACCTGCCGCGGCTGCTCGTCGCCGGACTGTGCGAGCGCTTCACGGTGCCCCAGGCCGCCATCCGCGTCTGGGACTGCGAAAGCGCCTACGCCGGCGAGCCTTACGCGCAGGAAGTCAGCGGCGAAGTGAAGGTGCTGGCCTCGTCGCTGGAGGTGCCGTACTGCGGCCTGAACTCCGGTTTCGAGGCGGCGCGGTGGCTGGACGAGCCGTCCGCCGCGCTGTCGCTGGCGCTGATCCCGCTGCGCGCCGAAGCGAAGGCGCCGGCGTTCGGCATGATCGTGCTGGCCTCGCCGGATGCGCAGCGCTTCAATCCGGACATGGGGATCGATTTCCTGGAGCGCATCGGCGGCGTCGCCTCGGCGGCCGTCTCGCGGCTGCGCGCCTGAGCGTGCCCGGACGTGCTGTCGGACGGTTCCGGACCACGGCAGTGACTGCGCACTCCGCCTCCGCCTCTTCCTCCACGCCGGTGCCGGCTTCCGCCGCGCTGGTCGAGCGCTACCTGCAGCACGTGCGCGTCGAGCGCCGGCTGGCGCCGCGCACGGTGACGCTCTACGCCATCCACCTGCAAACGCTGTGCGAGAAGGCCGCCGCCACGCCGGTCGAGCTGGCGCGGGTGGAGACCGCGCAGGTGCGCCGCTGGATGGCGCAGCTGCACGCCGCCGGACGCGAGCCGAGCGGTATCGCGCTGGTGCTGTCGTGCTGGCGCAGCTTCTACCGCTGGCTCGGCCACGAGGGCCTGGTGGCCGGCAACCCGGTGCAGGACGTGCACGCGCCCAAGGCGGGCAAGCCGCTGCCCAAGGCGCTGCCGGTGGACGACGCGGTGCGCCTGGCGGAGCTGCACGACCCCGAGGCCGATCCCTGGCAGGAGACACGCGACCGCGCCCTGGTCGAGCTGCTCTACGGCTGCGGCCTGCGCGTGAGCGAGCTGGTCGGGCTGGATGTGCGCGCCAGCGGCACGGCGCGCGGCTGGGTCGATCTCGACGCCACCGAGGCCCAGGTGCTCGGCAAGGGCGGCAAGCGGCGCGGCGTGCCGGTCGGGCGCAAGGCGGTCG
>JAQGLP010000241.1 GCA_028292835.1 Variovorax sp. | reverse complement strand
CGTGATGAGGTTGGTAAGCGCCGTGTGCCGCGTGCGATCGCTCTTCAGGGCGGCGCGGTGCAGCGCGCTGGTCGTGGACTCGGGACACAGCAGGTAGGCCGTGCCGACCTGCGCACCGGCCGCGCCCAGCGCCAGCGCGGCTGTCACGCCCTGGTGGTCGGCGATGCCGCCGGTGGCGATCACCGGCACGCGCACGGCGCGCACCACCTGCGGCACCAGCGCGAAGGTGCCGAGCTGCGTCGTCAGGTCGTCGCCCAGGAAGATGCCGCGGTGGCCGCCGGCTTCCAGCCCCTGGGCAATGATGGCGTCGGCGCCGTGCGCTTCCAGCCAGCGCGCTTCCTCGACCGTGGTGGCCGTGGAGAGCACCTTCGCGCCCCACGCCTTGACGCGCGCCATCAGCTCGGGCGCGGGCAGGCCGAAATGGAAGCTCACCACCGGCGGCCTGAACGCTTCCAGCACCTCGGCCGCCTCGGCGGTGAAGGGCGCGCGGCCGGCGCCGGCCGGCACGGCGGCGGGATCGAGACCGAACTCGGCGTAGTAGGGCGCCAGCGCCGCGCGCCAGCGGGCCTCGCGCGCGGCGTCGGGCGCGCTTGGCGTGTGGCAGAAAAAGTTGACGTTGTAGGGCCGGTCGGTTTGCGTCGTGATCGCTTCGAGTTCAGCGCGCAGCGCGTCGTTCGCGAGCATGGCGCAGGGCAGCGAGCCGAGGCCGCCCGCGCTGGACACGGCGATCGCCAGGGCACTGCCCTGCACGCCGGCCATCGGCGCCTGGACGATCGGCAGTTCGATCCCGAACAGTTGCTGAATGTTCATCGCCACCTCTTTGAAAATGACAAAAACAGGGCCCAGCGCACGCCGGGAGGGGACGGTTAGCTATCAAATATGTAGCGCCGCGCTCGCGCCGATCACCAGGCCGGTGCCGGCCAGCGCGAACATGGCGTATTCCAGCCATTTCTTGCGGGTCAACAGCGCGATGGCCGCCAGCGCGATCGACACCTGCAGCACGGTGGTCGCCTGCGCCCAGCGGTGGTGCTGGTGCATCTGGACCTCCGACTGCTGGTCGCGCTCGACCGACTGGGCTTCGAGCTTTTGCGCTTCGGTCTGAATCTCGGTCTTTTCCTTCTCGTAGCGGTCGATCCGCGCCTGGATGGCGGCCTTGCGATCGTCGGGCGCGAGGTCGCGGGCCAGTTCCGCCAGCGACTGCTTGGTGCTCTTCGCCTGGAAGTAATTCCACTGGTTGGAAGCCTCGGTCTTCCGGATGGCCGCGTCGTTCTTGAACAAGCTGGCGTTGGCCTGCGTCGCCCCGCCCATGTAGGAAAACAGGGCGCCGACCGTGGCGATGATCGCGGTGCTCACCGCGATCTGGTTGGTCATGCTCTTGCCGCCGATGCCGTGGTGCGCGGTGGCCCCGTGCTCGCCCTCGGCGGCGTGCTCGAGTTCGTGATCGTGCGGGCCGTGCACGTGGAAGCCGTCTTCTGACATGAGGGTGTCTTTCCGAAGTGAGTCGATGGAGAAGGTTGCTGATCAGCGTCGCTCGAGCGTGACGAAGCTGAAGGCGAGGCCGTTCGAAGAGAGGTGCGATTCGCGCCCGGTTTCGCGCCAGGCGGCGGCGTCGAGCGGCGGCGCCCAGGCGTCGCCTTCGAAGTCCCGCGCGATTTCGGTGACCACCGCACGCTGCGCCAAAGGCAGCGCCTCGGCGTAGATCTGCGCGCCGCCGACCACCCACACCTCGGGCGCCTGCTCGCAAATCGATAGCGCTTCGTCCAGGCTGGACGCGCGCCGGGCGCCGATTTGCTGCCAATCCGGCTGGCGCGTGACGACGATGTTGGCGCGCCCCGGCAGCGGCCGGAACCGGGGCGGCAGCGAATCCCAGGTCTTGCGCCCCATGATGACCGGGCAGCCGGCGGTCAGGCACTTGAAGTGCGCCAGGTCCTCTGGCAGGTGCCAGGGCATGGTGCCGTCCTTGCCGATCACGCCGTTGGCGGCGCGCGCGTAGATCAGGTTGAGGCGGCCGTGCCGCTCGGGGACGGGCTGCGTTTCCTCGGAAGACAGCGAGGAGGACACGGCCGTGCCAGGCGAGGAGACCATGGCTACACCGCCACCGGCGCCTTGATCGCCGGGTGGTGCAGGTAGTCGCGCACCTCGAAGTCCTCGTACGCGTAGTCAAAGATCGACGGCGGCCGGCGCTTGATGTGCAGCGTCGGGTAGGGGTAGGGCGCGCGGCCGAGCTGCAGCGCGACCTGCTCGGCGTGGTTGCTGTAGATGTGGCAGTCGCCGCCGGTCCAGATGAAGTCGCCCAGGTCGAGGTCGCACTGCTGCGCCACCATGTGCGTGAGCAGCGCGTAGCTCGCGATGTTGAAGGGCACGCCCAGGAAGATGTCGGCGCTGCGCTGGTAGAGCTGGCAGCTCAGCCGCCCGCGCTCGCCCGGCGCCTGCGGCGGTGCCACGTAGAACTGGAAGAAGGCGTGGCAGGGCATCAGGGCCATGCGGTCGAGCTCGGCCACGTTCCAGGCGCTCACAATGATGCGGCGCGAATCGGGGTTGGTCCTGAGCGTGTCGATCACCTGCTGGATTTGGTCGATGTGGCCGCCGCCGGGCGTCGGCCAGCTGCGCCACTGAACGCCGTAGACCGGGCCGAGGTCGCCGTCCTCGCGCGCCCACTCGTCCCAGATGGTCACGCCGCGCTCGTTGAGCCAGCGGTTGTCGCTGGAGCCGGTGAGAAACCACAGCAGCTCGACGATGATGGATCTGAGGTGCACCTTCTTGGTGGTGACGAGCGGGAAGCCCTCGTTCAGGTCGAAACGCATCTGGTGGCCGAACACGCTCGTCGTGCCGGTGCCGGTGCGGTCGCCTTTATGCACGCCCGTCGTGGCGACGTGGCGCATGAAGTCTTCGTATTGGGAGCGGATGGGTCGGTTCATGCGGAAGCGGATTCGGACGCGGGCGTGGTGTCGATCACGCGGCCGGGGTTCAGGATGCCCTGCGGGTCGAGCGCGCGCTTGATGGCGCGCATCATCTCGAGCGCCACCGGCGACTTGTGCTTCTCGAGCGTGCGCAGCTTGAGCGAACCGATGCCGTGCTCGGCCGAGAACGAGCCGCCGAAGCGCTCGACCGCCTCGTACACCAGCGCGTTGACGCGCGCCTCGTGGTCGCGCAGGAAGGCACGGGCGTCGCCCTCGGCCGGCGCCTGCACGTTGTAGTGCAGGTTGCCGTCGCCCAGGTGGCCGAAGTTGACCAGCCGCACGCCGGGGATTTCGCTTTGCAGCAGCGCATCGGTCGCGGCCACGAACTCGGGGATGCGAGAGACGGCGATCGAGATGTCGTGCTTGATGTTGAGCCCTTCCTCGGCCTGCGCCAGCGGGATGCTCTCGCGGATGTGCCAGAGCTGGCGCGCCTGCGCGAGGTTCTCGGCCACCACGGCGTCGCCCACGCAGCCGTCCTCGAGGGCGGCCTCCAGCAGCGCCTCGAAGCGGGCGCGCGCGTGGTCCTCGGATTCGCTGTCCGAGTTTTCCAGCAGCACGCACCAGGGCGCGGCGGCGTCGTCCACGAACGGCACGCGCATCGAGGGAAGGTGCCGGGCCACCAGGCTCAGTGCGAATTTCCCCATCACCTCGAAGCCGGTCAGGCTCGCGCCCAGGTGCCGGTGCGCCAGGCCCAGCAGCGCCACGGCATGCGCCAGCGACGGCACGGCGGCCCAGGCGGTGAGCTGCGCGGCCGGGCGCGGGTAGAGCTTCATCGTGGCTGCGGTGATGACGCCGAGCGTGCCTTCGCTGCCGATCAGCAGGTCGCGCAGGTCGTAGCCGGTGTTGTCCTTGCGCAGGCCGCTGGTGCCTTCCCAGATCTCGCCTTGTGCCGTGACCACTTCCAGCCCCAGGCACAGGTCGCGCGCGTTGCCGTAGCGCAGCACCTGCGTGCCGCCGGCGTTGGTCGCCAGATTGCCGCCGAGGGTGCAGCTGCCCTCGGCCGCGAGGCTCAAGGGAAAGAGGAAGCCCGCTTTCTCGGCGGCTTCCTGCAGCACCTGCAGCACGCAGCCGGCCTCGACCGTCACCGTCAGGTTGGCGGCGTCGATCTCGCGGATGGCGTTCATGCGCTGCAGGCTCAGCACGATCTGCGTGCCGCTGGCGTCCGGGATCGAGCCGACGGCCAGACCGGTGTTGCCGCCCTGCGGTACCAGCGAGGTGCCGGCGGCGGCGCAGGCCCTGACCACCCCGGCCACCTGTTGCGCGCTCGACGGGCGCGCCACGGCGAGCGCCTTGCCGCGCTCGCGCTGTCGCCAGTCCTGCTCCCAGGCGGTGAGGTCGCCCCCGGTCAGTACATGGGCGTCGCCGACGATGGCGCGCAATTGGTCGATCAGCGGATTCATGGTGTCGGAGTCCCGGGAACGGCTGCGGCGGCGTGGCGCAGCCGCAGGCGAACATGCCACGCGCAGGCGACGAAGAGCAGCAGGCACAGGGCGATCTCGGCGCCGGCCAGTACGCGGCTGGCGGGCAGCGCGTCGCTCCAGGCGCGCACCACGCCCTCGGTGAAATAAAGCCAGACCAGCAGGCTGACCCAGCGGTAGGTGTACATCCGGTTCTTCAGCAGCCCGGCCAGGGGAACGACCAGCGGCAACACCTTGAGCGCCAGCCAGGAGCCGCCGGGGCGCAGCGGCGCCAGCCACATTTCCCAGGCGAAGCCCAGCACGATCAGCCCGAGCAGGCTGCCGACGGCCAGCCAGCGGGTGGCGGCCACGGAAGGAGAAGGAGGCAGACGGGCAGGGGTCACAAGGTCACGAAGGGTCACGGAAAGCCGCGTTGCGGCAAAAAAGGGCGCGCGGGGCAGGCCAGGGGAGCCTGTCGCGGCAGCCTGCCGAAAAGGCCCGATGGCATGATACCGGCCATGAACCGGCTGCGGTGGCGGTGTCCATCGTGGTCGCCAGGCGCGTGCCGGGCGACTGCCCGAAACCCGAGGCTGGCCTGCTCGCTGCCGCAGCCGTGCGCCGGGCTTGAAAATCCCTAAGGAAAAGGCTCCTTGCCCTCACCGGGCCTGCGCGAACTGCTATGAATTCGATAGCGAACGAGAACCACATGAATCCCGATCAGGACCTGCCCGCCGGCGGCTGGGTGGTCTGCCTGTGCGCCGACTGGTGCGGCGCCTGCCGCGAGTACCGGCCGCTGTTCGGCGCGGTGGCGAGCGCGCAATCTTGCTGGCGCTTCGCCTGGGTCGATGTGGAGGACCACGCCGAGCTGGCCGACGAGTTTGACGTCGAGACCTTTCCGACGCTGCTGGTGGCCGACGGCGGGGGCCTGCGCTTCCTCGGGCCGCTGCTGCCGCACGCCGACACGCTGCGGCGCCTGCTCGGCGCGCTGCCCGCGGCGCAGCAGCCC
>JAQGLP010000237.1 GCA_028292835.1 Variovorax sp. | reverse complement strand
GCCTGGGCGGCTTCCGACTGCGGATAGGCCTTGGCCAGATCCTCCAGCGTGCGACGCGCGGCACGCAGGTCCTTCAGTTCGATCTGGCAATTCGCGATGGACAGCACCGCCTCGGGCGCCTTCGCATGATCGGGCGCCAGCGACAGCATGGAGCGGAAGTTGGTGATCGCTTCGGTGTAGTTCTTGGTGGCGTACTGCGCGTTGCCCAGCCAGAACAGCGCCGACGGGTTGTAGCCGCTCTGCGGATAGCGCTTGACGAACTCGGCAAACGCCGTCTGCGCCTGCGCGAACTGACCGCTGCGGAATACCGCGAGGGCGGCATCGAAATCGGTTTTTTCACGCGCCTCGGCATTGAATTCCCGGCCATCGACCGCGACCTTGCCGGGCTCGTTCTTCTTCAGGCGCTCGTCGACATCCTTTTGCTGCTGCTGCAGTTCGGAGAGCGTGCGCGTGAGTTGCTCGTTCTGGCCGGTCATGCGCGACAGGTCGCCGCGCACTGCCTCGATCTGATTTTGCAGGTCGAGCAGGCTGCGGCGCAGCTGTGCGTTTTCTTCAGCCAGCCGCTGGTTGGTCGCATCGGACTGCGTGCGAATCGTCTCGACGCGCTGGCGCAAGTCCAGAATGGCGCGCCTTGCTTCATCGTCCTCGAACAGCGCCGCGTGCGTGGCAAGCGAGCTGCCGAGCAGCAGCATCGCCGCGCAGGCGCGCCAGCCTGTCCGCAAGCGGCGGGCTGGCTGACGGTGCGTCGGATCAGGGCGCTTCATCAACGGTAGTTGATCTCGACGCGGCGGTTCTGGGCCCATACATCCTCGCCACTGCCGGGAACGGCCGGCTTTTCCTTGCCGAAACTCACGGCTTCGAGCTGCGAATCGTTGACGCCCAGCAGGCCCAGCGCGCGGCGCACGGCTTCGGCGCGCTTCTGGCCGAGCGCGAGGTTGTATTCGCGGCCGCCGCGCTCGTCGGTATGCCCTTCGAGCGCCACGCGGCGCTGCGAGTTGGCTTTGAGGAAGCGGGCGTTGCCATCGATCAGCGACTGGTAGTCCGGCTTGATGCTGTAGCTGTCGTAGTCAAAGTAGACGATGCGCGCAACACCGACCGGGCCGGCCGCGTTCTGCGCCGTGGGGTCGATGGTGACCGGTGCCACGCCGCTGGCGGCGCCTCCGGCACCCGCCCCCGCGCCGCCCTGGGCTGTCGCCCCGCGGTCCACGACCGGGACGTCGTTGAGCTTGGTGCCGGACGAACAGCCGGCGATGGCCGTGACAACTGCCAGGGCAAAAATACTGCGTTTCAACATATTCATGAACTCCTCAAGTGAATCATTGCTTCTGGAACGGACCCCAGTTCGGTTCCCGGATATCCCCGGCCTGCCCCGCCAGACGCGCCTTGATCTTGCCGTCGAGCGTGGTCGTCATGAGGGCTTCGCGGCCCTGCAACTGCGTTGCGTAGACGATCAGCTTGCTGTTGGGCGCAAAGCTGGGCCGCTCGTCCGCCGTAGTGTCGGTGATGGCGGAAACATTGCCACCCCCCAAGTCCATCACGTGCAGTTTGAAGGCACCGCCCACACGCGAGATGTAGGCCAACCACCGTCCGTCGGCGCTGACGGAAGGTGAAATGTTGTAAGTCCCGCTGAAGGTCACACGCTCCGGATTGCCGCCATCGGCCGGCATGCGGTAGATCTGCGGAGCGCCGCCGCGATCGCTCACGAAGTAAAGGGTGCGGCCGTCCGCGGAGAAAGCCGGCTCGGTGTCGATGCTGGCGCTTTGCGTCAGCCGGCGCGGCTCGCCACCGCTGGCCGCGATGGTGTAGAGCTGCGAGCCGCCGTCACGGCTGAGCGTCACGGCGAGCGTGCGGCCGTCCGGCGCCCAGGCCGGCGCGCTGTTCGAGCCGCGGAAGTTGGCCAGCAGGCGACGCTGGCCCGTGGCCACGTCATGCACGTAGATGACGGGTTTGCGCGATTCGAACGACACGTAGGCCAGCTGGGAGCCGTTCGACGACCAGACCGGCGAGATGATGGGCTCCGGACTGGACAGGGCCGACTGGGCATTTTCGCCATCGGCATCGGCCACCCACAGCGTATGGCGGCGGCCGCTTTTGGTGACGTAGGCGATGCGGGTCGAAAAAATGCCTTTTTCTCCGGTCAGCTTCTCGTAGGCATAGTCCGAGATGCGGTGCGCCGCCAGGCGCAGGTCGCCCTGCGGCACGGTATAGCTCTGGCCGCCGAGATCCTGGCCGCGCACCACGTCCCACAGCCGGAAGCGCACGTCGTAGCGGCCATCGCCGGTGCGCGCCACCCCGCCCGCGACGAGCGAGTCGGCCGTGCGCTGGCGCCACAGGCTGAGGTCGGGGCGTGAGTTCTCGTCGAGCGCCTGGCCGGATGCATCGACACCGCGAAACTGGCCGCTGCGCTCGAGGTCGGCCTGCACGATGGCGGAAATCTTCTGCGGCGACGCGTCCTGCCCCTTGAAAGGCACCAGGGCAATCGGCAGCTGGGTCAACCCGACCCCCGACACTTCGACCCGGAACTGGGCCAGCGCGGGAATCATCGGAGACGCGGCAAGAGCCGCAATGAGACTGCGGCGAGCAGGAGAGGAAAGTGAAGATGGCAGGGAAAAAACGGATGTCGGCTTGTTCATGCGGTTCAGCGGGCACGCGAGTGCCTCCCATCGGAGCGAGGCGCAATGGTACACATTGCAACCATCGCCACGTCACCAAACGTGAATGCACGGCCTGCTTCCACAGCGGCAGGCATCCGTAGAATTCGCGCCCATGCCCACTTTTCCCGCCGAGGCGACACCCCGCGCGCCTCTCATGAGCCGCGTGCGCCGGCTCATGGCCTGGTTCGGAAGCTCCAGGCGCTGGTGGGCGGTCGCGCTCGTCACCGCGCTGGTCGCCGCCCTGACCGAACCCCTGATGCCGGCCCTGCTGAAACCGCTGCTCGACCGCGGATTTTCGAGCGGCCAGCTGGCCCTCTGGACCGTGCCGGCCACCATCATCGCGCTGTTCGCGGTGCGCGGGCTGGCGCAGTTCATCTCGCAGTACGCGCTGGCGCGCATCGCCAACGAGGGCATGCAGCGCCTTCGGCGCGTGCTGTTCGAGCGCGTGCTGGCGGCCGAGCTGGCGCTGTTCTCGCGCCAGTCGGCCAGTGCGCTGTCGAACACCGTGGTCTACGAGGTGCAGACCGGCGCCATGCTGCTGGTGCAGGCGCTGCTGGGGCTGTCGCGCGACGGCTTCACGCTGGTGGCGCTGCTGGCCTACCTGGTCTACCTGAACTGGAAGCTGACGCTGATCGTGGCGCTGCTGGTGCCGGGGGTGTCGTGGATCATGAAGACGCTCTCCAAGCGGCTCTACCACCTGACCCGGCTGGGCCAGCAGGCCACCGACGAACTGGCCTATGTGGTCGAGGAAAACGTGCTCGCGCATCGGATGGTGCGCCTGCACGGCGCCGAGGCGTCGCAGGCGGCGCGCTTCGAGCGCCTGAGCCACAACCTGAACCGGCTGGCGGTCAAGTCCACCATCGCATCGGCGGCGATGACGCCGCTGACGCAACTGCTGGCGGCCGGCGCCCTGTCGGCGGTGGTGATGATCGCGCTGTGGCAAAGCGGCGAGCAGGGGCTGACCGTGGGCGGCTTCGTCGCCTACATCACTGCCATGCTGATGCTGATCGCGCCGATCCGGCGGCTGGCCGAGGTCGCCAATCCCATCACGCGCGGCCTGGCCGCGCTGGAACGTGGCCTGGGCCTGGTGGACGATGTGGCGTCCGAGGCGCAGGGCAGCTTCGCGCTGGACCGGGCCGCGGGCCGCATCGAGCTGCGCGGGGTGAGCGTCAGCTACCGGGGCGACGATACAGCGCCCGCGCTCGACGGCATCGACCTGGCGATCGCGCCGGGCGAGGTGGTGGCCTTCGTCGGACCTTCGGGCTCGGGCAAGACGACGCTGGTCAACCTGCTGCCGCGCTTCGTGCTGCCGAGCGCCGGCCGCATCCTGCTCGACGGGCACGACCTGGCGCAATGGCGCCTGCCCAGCCTGCGCTCGCAGTTCGCCATGGTGAGCCAGGATGTCGTGATGCTCAACGACACGCTGGCGGCCAACGTGGCGCTCGGCGCCCCCGTCGAGCGCGAGCGCGTGGCGCGCTGCGTGGAGGCCGCCAACCTGCGCCGGCATGTCGAGAGCCTGTCGGCGGGCCTCGACACCCTGCTGGGGCACAACGCCGTCGAGCTCTCGGGCGGACAGCGCCAACGCCTCGCGATCGCGCGCGCACTCTACAAGGACGCGCCCATCCTGCTGCTCGACGAGGCCACGTCGGCGCTCGACACCGAATCGGAGCGGCTCATCCAGGAGGCGCTGCAGCGGCTCATGAAGGGGCGCACCACGCTGATCGTCGCGCACCGCCTCTCGACCATCCAGCATGCCGACCGCATCGTCGTGATGGAACACGGACGCATCGCCGAGCAGGGCAGCCACGCGCGCCTGATGGCGCTGGACGGGCTCTATGCGCGGCTGCAGGCGAATGCGGTGCGCGGCACGCCCGAAGGCCTGCCCGCGACGCTTTGAACTCTTTTGCCAAGCACTGACACATTCCAAGGGGAACCGCCGCGCCCGGCCGCCCGAAGCGGCCGGCCCGCCCTCGGCCGGGGGTTAGGCCAAGCGACACGAAGTGCGCGAAGCCTGGGGGCGAGCTATAGCAACACGATGTCGTACTGCCCCTGCCCCATCGCCGGCTCGGCGCGCAGCGAGATCGGCTTGCCGATGAAGTCGCTCAGACCGGCCAGGTGGCGGCTTTCCTCGTCCAGGAACAGCTCGATCACCTGCGGCGAGGAAACGATGCGGAATTCGCGCGGCGTGAACTGCCGGGCCTCGCGCAGGATCTCGCGCAGCACCTCGTAGGCGACGCTGCGCGCGGTCTTGACGATGCCCTGCCCGCCGCATGCGGCGCACGGCTCGCACAGCATGTGGGCCAGCGACTCGCGGGTGCGCTTGCGGGTCATCTCGACCAGGCCGAGCTGCGAGAAGCCGCTGGCCGTGGTCTTGACGCGGTCGCGCGCCAGCTGCTTGCGCAGTTCGGCCAGTACCGCCTCGCAGTGGTCGGCGCGCGCCATGTCGATGAAGTCGACCAATACGATGCCGCCCAGGTTGCGCAAGCGCAATTGCCGTGCGATGGCTTGCGCCGCTTCGAGGTTGGTCTTGAAAATGGTGTCGTCGAAATTGCGCGCGCCGACAAACCCGCCG
>JAQGLP010000235.1 GCA_028292835.1 Variovorax sp. | reverse complement strand
GTCCATGTCCTCGATGGCGGCCTGCGGATACTTCAGCCGAGCTTCCTTCAAGAGCCGTTCACGTCGCTTGTCGCCGCGCCAGTGGACCTCGCGCTCGACCAGCAACGCCGTGCGCTCCTCGAAGCTCATGGTTGTCATGCCAGCGCTGGTGAGCTGGTCTTGCAGTCCTGCTGCCATGCCAAGCAGCTTCAGACCGTGCAACTGGTCCAGAGTCGTGTTCATCATCATTGGGTATTCCTTGTTGTTGGCTGTTGAGCGGGTGCGTTCGAGGTCACTGGTAGTAGCCTGGGCCACGCACATGCTCATGCGGAGGGCTGGTCCAGCTCGGCACCGTGCTCACGGCAGCCTTGTCGCGCTCGTTGACGAGGATGGCCTTCACATGCGCGTACTTCGCCGTTCCAAGCTCGAGGGCGATCAGGCTGGCGGCCTCCAGTCGTTCCTTGCCATAGCGGCGCGCCAGCGACAGCAATCCGAGGCACGCGCGGTAGCCATGCTCCGGATGGCGCCGCTCCTCGATCAGGCGCGCCACCAGGCGGCCCGTGGCCACACCGATGCTCTGCCCCCAATGCATCAGGCGCTCGGGTGTCCATTCGAGATGAGCACGGTGCGCCGCCGGCAGGTGGGCGACGACGGTCGTGAAGCCACCCTTGTGGGCGCTGCGTGGATGCGCGGCCACACGCTGGCCGCGGTGCAGCAGTTCGACTGCGTGCTCGGTGATGCGCGCCTCCAGGAGCAGGCCCACGAGGTTCTGGGGAACGCTTACATGGTCGTCCCCAGAAGTGCAAGATGTCCGTTGTGTGATGCGTAGAGGGGTTGCTGACTTACATCCGGCCTACTTGCGCAGTGCTCTGACTGCTGGCCTTGATGGCGATTCGCGGGGCGTGGTTCCCAATCTGTAGTGCGGGCTTGACGCCCAAGCGTACCGGCGGATTCCCACTCACCCGGGTGTGACCCATGACCCATCACGTTCCTTCTTGCTCGCGCTCCTGCAAACGATAGTGGCGTGCGTCTAGGCCGGCGCCACAGTTGAATTCCATCTGGCCAAATCAAAGGCTTTGCCCTTGGCCAGAAGCTACCAGACCGGCCGAGCGATCTTGTTGGCCAACGCGACAACAACAACGTTGAAGTGCCTTCGTTGAAGTAGCCGATCCATCCAGCCCGAATGGGCGCTGCGCCCGATGATCGATCGAGCTCCGCTGATCAACAAATGTCGCAGGTATGTGTCGCCGCGCTTCGATATGCCGAGCTGCTGAGTTCTTCCGCCGGTGCCGATCTGGCGAGGTGTCAATCCCAGCCAAGCTGCGAACTGGCGCCCTGATTTGAACGTGGCGAAGTCCGAGACTGTCGCAACCAATGCCGTCGCCGACAAGGGGCCGACGCCGGGAATTGCGATCACGGTTGCCATCTGCTGGTTGTGCCTGACCATGGCTGCCAGCCTGCGGTCCAGAGTATCGATGTCTTCTTGGAGGGCTGCAATCCTCTTGAGTTGCTCTTGAACGCTGACCACGACAACCTCATCCAGTTGGCCCAGCTGCTGGGCCTTGGTGAGCGCTGCGACCACGGAACTCAGCAATTTCTTGTGGCCCTCTGGTAGTACCACGCCAAACTCGTACAGTAGGCCGCGCAGGCAATTCGTCTGCATGATTCGGACCTTCATCAGCTGCGCTCGCATTCGATGCAGGCTCAGGCAGGACTGCTGATCCTGGGACTTGATCGGGACCTCCTGGATATGGGGTTGCTGTGCCGCAGTCCAAATCGCTTGAGCGTCAAGGGCATCGGTCTTGTCGCGCAGAACGAAGGCCCGAACATGCTTCGCCGGCAAAAGCCGGACCTGGTGCCCCATTCCGAGCAGAAGACGCGCCCAGTGGTGAGCACTGCCGCATGCCTCAATGGCAACCAAGCTCGGCTGGCGATTGGCGAAGAACTCGGCAACCCTGGCTCGCTTTAGCTGACGCCTCTGAATCTCACCGGTGTCAGCATCGACAGTGTGAAGTTGGAACACCTTTTTGGCGATGTCCAGGCCGATGACGGGCAATGGCGAATCGAGTGACATGGGTAACCTCCAAATCGATATGGCGATCTCCGGATTTGACGCCGCGAGCCTCGGCGAGGCCAGATGGTGGGACCGGCGGGGAAGGTGGGACGACCACGCCATCTGTAGCGGTGGCCGTCGATCTCGATGTGGTGATCGATATGGACCCGCACGCTCTTGAAGGCGGCCCATTCCCACGGCTGTAGCGGCAGCGCCTGCAATGCGGGAACATCCAGATCGGCGAAGGCGCTCGCGCGGCTGCCGGGCAGCTTCTGGAACGGCTTGCTGTTGAGCCTCTCGAGCAGCGGCTCGATCGCCTCATTGACATCGTCCACGCTGGCGAAGCGCTGATGACGCAAGCGCATGAGGATCCAGCGCTCCACCACCTGAACCGCCGACTCGACCTTGGCCTTGTCCTGCGGATGACGAGGCCGCGCCGGCAGAACCGAGGTGCCGTAGTGTCGCGCGAAGTCGTCCACCGTTTCGTTGGCCCGAGGCTCGTAGCGGTTTGGGTTCGCGATCATCGCGCGAGGGTTGTCGGGTACGATGAGCTGCGGCACGCCGCCGATGAAGTTCAGGGCGTGTGCGCATCCTTGCAGCCAGTCGGCCATGGTCTCGCGCGGGGTCGCGCATGCGAAGGTGTAGCTGGACGCGCCGAGCGCGGCCACGAAGATGTGGGCCCGACTGCCATCGGCGAGTTTGACCGTCGGGCCGGCGTAGTCGACGAAGAGCTTCTCGCCGGCGCGGTGGATCTGGCGCATCGAGCGCTTTAACCGCAGCGCATAGCGCCGATACCGTTCGCAGAATTGGCTGTAGCGGTAGGTAGGCTGCCCGGGGTAGGCGGCAACGTACTCCTCCCACAGGAGCATGAGGGTCATGCCCTTGCGCCGCAGTTCCTGGTGGGCGTGGCCGTAGTCGGGCAGCACGTAGTGGGTCGGCCGATCAAGACGGCCTTGCACGACACGGCGCTCCAACGCCGTGTCGCTCAATGTCTGAACGGTCGCCCAGTCCAGGCCCGCGACGGTCGCCAAACTGACGTACTTGGCCACGACGCCCTTGGATATGCCCAGGGAGGCGGCGATTCGCTCATGGGAGAGGCGGGCTTCGAGCTTGAGACGTAGAACGTCTCTGATCTTGCGCATGTTGATCCTTGGTGCGGGCACGCCTGTCTCCGGCAAAGCCCGGCAGGCTACCCCGCATGGGGTGGATGAAATGCGCAACACCAACACGCTGACGTACGGCAGCGTTCCGCTGCCGCGACCATCGATTCCGGCATCGTGACCGGAGATTCCGGACCACCCGGAAATCGGTCACGTTGAGCCCGGA
>JAQGLP010000225.1 GCA_028292835.1 Variovorax sp. | reverse complement strand
TGGTGGGCGGCCGTCTGTCGGAAGTGCCGTCCCAGGGCTACGAGCTGCTGGCCATTCCGCAGCCGAAGCAGGCATTGGTGCACGTGCATGCCGACGCCGACGAGCTGGGCAAGCTCTACCGCCCGGCGCAGGGCATCCACGCCACGCCGCAGGCCTTCGCCAAAGCGGCGGCCGGCCTGCGCCCCGCCGCGCCGCCGTCCTGGCGCGACGACACGGCCGCCGTGCATGCGGAGTACCTGCGCTGGAGCGACCCGGCGCCCATCCGCATCCCCGGCGCGCTGCAGATGGGCGAGGTCATGCGGCACCTGCGCGAGGTGCTGCCGCCCGACGCGATCCTTTGCAACGGCGCGGGCAACTTCGCCACCTGGGTGCACCGCTTCTGGCCGTTCCGCGCCTTTGCCAGCCAGTTGGCGCCGACCAGCGGCTCGATGGGCTACGGCCTGCCCGCCAGCGTCGGGGCCAAGCGCCTGTGGCCGCAGCGCGAGGTGGTGGTGTTCGCCGGCGACGGCGACTTCCTGATGCACGGCCAGGAGTTCGCCACCGCGGTGCAGTACGGCCTGGCGGTGCTCGTGGTGCTGCTCGACAACGGCATGTACGGCACCATCCGCATGCACCAGGAACGCCACTACCCGGGCCGCGTCAGCGCCACGCAGTTGAAGAACCCCGACTTCCGCGCCTACGCCGAAGCCTTCGGCGGCCATGGCGAGCGCGTCGAGCGCACCGAGGAGTTCGCGCCGGCGCTGGCGCGGGCGCGGGCCAGCGGCCGCCCGGCGGTCCTGCACTGCCTGCTGGACCCGCAGGCCATCACGCCCTCGGGCACCCTGCAGGGCTTGCGCAGCGCCGCGCTGGCGGCACAGGGCTGAGTGAGGCCGGGCGGGCGGGCCATCGCGCGAAGCGCCCGGGGTGGGATTGCGACCCATCCGACAACGCCCCGGTCTCTTGTCGGCCGGAACCGATTCCAGGGGTAATCCCCGATGCACCGTTGCGGTGCATCTTCTACAGTCCTGCCACTCGCTGCGGGCCCGCCCGCTGACGGGGGACCGAGGAGACAAGACTTCGCGAACAATTCCAACGAATTCCACCCAAGCATCCGCACGAGATGCCGGTATCTTCATAAAGCGCCGCCGGACGGCGCTTTTTTTCGTCCGTCGTTTTCGCACGCCGCGGCTTCCCGGCGGCGCCGGTGCCGTGCTTCGAGGCTGAAATCGGGCTGCAGTGCTTGTCGCTATTGTGTCGGCCGCTATCAAATCAGGAGCATTCTCGCTGCCACAATCCGCCCATGGACATGCTGGTCATTGCTGCCGCCTCGCTGCTGGCGGGTTTCGTGGATTCGATCGTGGGCGGGGGCGGGCTGATCCTGCTGCCGGCGCTTTTCACGGTGTTTCCGCTCGCGCCGCCGGCCACCCTGATCGGCACCAACAAGAGCGCCTCGATCTGGGGCACGGCCGCCGCCGCGGCGCAGTTCAGCCGGCGCGTGCACATCAAATGGCGCACCCTGCTGCCGGCCGCGGCGGTCGGCTTTGCCGGGGCCTTCGGCGGCGCCTGGGCGGTCACGGTGTTCCCGGGCGGGTTCTTGCGGCGCGTGCTGCCCTTCGTGCTGCTGGCCGTGCTGGCCTACACGCTGGCGCGCAAGGACATGGGGCGCCACCACGTCCCGCGCTTCGCCGGCCGCCACGAAACCCTGGCGGCCTGCGCCATCGGCCTGCTGGTGGGCACCTACGACGGCTTCTTCGGCCCGGGCACCGGCAGCTTCCTGATCTTCCTGTTCGTGCGCTGGCTCGGCTACGACTTCCTGAACGCCGCGGCCTCGGCCAAGCTGATCAACTGCGCGACCAACGTGGCGGCGCTGCTGCTGCTCTCGGCCAAGGGCCATGTCTGGTGGCAGTACGGGCTGGCGATGGGCGTGGCCAACGTGGCCGGCAGCCTGCTGGGCACGCGCGTGGCGCTCAAGCACGGCGCGGGCTTCGTGCGCGTCGTCTTCATCGTGGTGGTGAGCGCGCTGATCCTGAAGACCGGCTACGACGCGTTCCTGCGCTAGCGGAGCGGCCTCAGGGCGCCGACGGCGCGGCGGCCTGCGCGGCCGGCCAGTCCACCTCGCTCGCAAGCCGCGGCCGGCCGATCGGCGCGACGGCCTTGCCGACCTTGAGGGCGGCCATGTCGGCCTCGCTCGGATACTGGCCGAGCAGCCAGTAGTCGAACACGCGCCGCGCGATCGGCGCCGCCGCGCCGGCGCCCCAGCCGGCGTTCTCCACGATCACCGCCAGCGCGATCTTCGGGTCGTTGGTCGGCGCGAAGGCCATGAAGAGGGCGTGGTCGCGCTGGTGCTCCTCCAGCGCGCGCGCGTTATAGCGGGTGTTGGCGGCCTGCGTCACCGCCTGCGCCGTGCCGGTCTTGCCGGCCGCCTGGTAGGCGGCGCCGGCGAAGACGCCGCGCGCGGTGCCGCTGGTGACGACGCTGACCAACCCCTCGCGCACCACCGCCACGTTGGCCGCCGAGTAGCCGAGGTTGTCCGGCGGCGGCTGCGGCACGGGGCGGGCCTGCCCGCTCACGGTGTCGCGCGTGGCGAGCGCCAAGTGCGGCCGGTGCTTGATGCCGCCGTCGGCGAGAGTGGCGGTAGCCTGCGCCAGCTGCAGCATGGTGAAGCTGTTGTAGCCCTGGCCGATGCCCAGCGAGATGGTCTCGCCCGCATACCACTTCTTCTGCTCGGGGCGCTTGTAGGCGTTGCGCTTCCACTCGGTGCTGGGCAGCACGCCGCGCAGTTCGCCGCCCAGGTCGATGCCGGTGAGCTGCCCGAAGCCCAGCGGCGCCATGAAGTCGTGGATCAGGTCCACGCCCATCTCGTTGGCCAGCGAGTAGTAGTAGATGTTGGAGGACAGCTGGATCGAGCGGCGCATGTCGACGCCGCCCAGGTTGCCCTCGGGGCTGCCGAAGCGGTGGCCGCCGAAGTTGAAGTAGCCCGGGTCGTTGACCACCACGCTGGCGCCGCGCTTGCCGGTCTCGAGCGCCGCCAGCGCCATGAAGGGCTTGTAGGTCGAGCCCGGCGGGTAGGTGCCGCGCAGCGCGCGGTTGAGGAGCGGCTTGTCGAGCGATTCGGTCAGCTCCTTCCAGCTCTCGGTGTCGATGCCGTCGACGAAGATGTTGGGGTCGAAGGTCGGCTTGCTGACGAAGGCCAGCACCTCGCCCGTCTTCGGGTCGAGCGCCACCAGCGCGCCGCGCCGCTCGCCGTACATGTCCTCGACCAGCTTCTGCAGCTTGATGTCGAGCGACAGCATCACCGCGTTGCCCGGCGTCGCCGGGTAGCCCGAGAGCCGGCGCACCGCGCGCCCGCCGGCGGAGGTCTCCATCTGCTCGACGCCGGTGACGCCGTGCAGGGTCTTCTCGTAGCTCTGCTCGACGCCCAGCTTGCCGATGTATTCCGTCCCCTTGTAGTTGGCCTGGTCCTCGTCCTCCCAGTCCTCCATCGCCAGCTTCTCGGCCTGGTTGATGCGGCCGATGTAGCCCAGCACGTGGCTGGCGACCTCGCCGTGCGGGTAGTTGCGAAAGAGCCGCGCCTTGATCTCCACCCCCGGGAAGCGGTAGCGCTGCGCCGCGAAGCGCGCCACCTCTTCGACCTTCAGGCGGGTGCGAATCGGGATCGAGTCGAAGTTGCGCGAGTCCTCACGCAGCCGCTTGAAGCGCCGGCGGTCGCGCGGCGTGATGTCGAGCAGCTGCGCCAGCGCGTCGATGGTTTCCTCGACGTTGCCGACCTTCGAGGGCGTCAGCTCCAGCGTGTAAGCCGAGTAATTGGAAGCCAGCAGGATGCCGTTGCGATCGTAGATCAGGCCGCGGTTGGGCACCACCGGCAGCACCGCGGTGCGGTTGCTCTCGGCCTGCTCGGCCAGGTCCTCGTGGCGCACCACCTGCAGGTAGACCAGCCGCGCGACCAGGAGCCCGAAAGCCGCGAGCACGACCAGCCCGATCACGAACACGCGCCGGCGAAAGCGCGCCAGCTCGGCGGCGACATTGCGAATCTCGGTCATGGAAGAGGCAGCTTAAGGCGCGGGCAATTCAATGGCAAATTGACCTCTGACGCAAGTCCCATCTGCGTTGAAAGCTATGTTTTTCATAGCAGAACGCAAGGCGGCCGGGCGGTTCCCGGCAGGTGGTGGCGATGCGAAGCGAGGCATGCGGAGGCCCTGTCCATCCATCCCGCTAGAGCGGCCGGTTCTCGTCCGGCTCGGGCGTGCGCAGTTGCGGCGCCAGCAGCAGCGCGCTCGCCAGCGGCCACAGCGCCGCCTCGATCAGCGGCGCCAGCGCCAGCGCCCAGCCCGGGAACACCCCGCCGCCGAGCATGCGGATCGCCAGCCCGACCGCGTGCGACAGCACGAACACCGGCAGCACCTGCAGCGCCTGCGACGCCAGCGGGTAGTCCAGCAGCCGCCGGTGGCCCAGGCTCGCGCAGAACGCGAGGAGGCTGTAGGACAGCGCGTGCTGCCCCAGCAGGGTGCCCTGGTGGACATCCATCACCAGCCCGAAGACGAACGCCGTGCCGATGCCGATGCGCTGCGGCTGGTGCACCGCCCAGAACACGAGGACGAGCGCCAGCAGGTCGGGCAGCCAGGCCAGGCGCCCCAGCGGCACCATGGCCAGCAGCAGCGCCGCCAGCAGACTGCCCCACAGGAAGCGCGGGTTGACCGGCAGCAGGAGCTGCTGCTGGCCGGGTCGCATGATCATCGCGGAGCGCCTTTCTTCTTCGGCTCCGGCTTTCCGGGCTCGGCCTTGCGGCCGGCCGGGGCGGCTGCCGCGGGCGGCGGCACCACCGCCATGCCGACCGGCGCCAGCACCATCACGTAGCGCGCCGCCGTCACGCGCGCCAGCGGCTCGCAGTGGATGCGCGCGAAGGCCGAATCGGCCCGGCGCTCGATGCGGTCGATCTTCGCGACCGGCAAGCCCGCCGGGTAGACCCCGTCGACGCCGCTGGTGGCCAGCAGGTCGCCTTCCCGCACATCGGCATTGGCCGCCATGAAGCGCAGTTCCAGCCCGCTGGCGCGCGCGCTGGCGTCGCCGAAGGCCACGCTGCGCGCGCCGGTGCGCGTGTTCTGCACCGGGATGGCCAGGTCGCGGTCGATCACCAGCGTCACCTCGCTGGTGAAGGGCTGCACCAGCGTCACCTGCCCCAGCACGCCCTGCTCGTCGATCACCGGCGAGCCCGGCGCGATGCCGGCCCCCTCCCCCTGGTCGATCACGATGCGGCGCGCGTAGGGGTCGGCCGCGTCGTACAGCACCTCGGC
>JAQGLP010000196.1 GCA_028292835.1 Variovorax sp. | reverse complement strand
GCCAAGACCCCGCCCTATCAGCACGCCCCCCGCCGCGCCGAGCGCGGCTCCGACAAAGGATCCTGTCGGGCCTTCTAAGAGCCAGCCTAGCGTGGCGCCGCATGTCGCTCCGACGCTCGCGCCTGTGCGAGCGCCCAGCCAGCGCAGGCGCCCCGCACTCACGAGCCTTTTAACGACATTCATGGCCCCATGCTCCGGCGTTTGACCCGTCGCGCGAGTCGGCGGTGATCCCTAGAAGACCTCGGTATTTTCCGAGTGTCTCACCGCCGGCTTATCCAGAGCGGCCGTTGGCTGTCGCCTCGCGGCCTTATCCGATCAATGGGAAAGCGCAGCTGCAGGGGTTGCCCCTATTTCGCCTGAACAATGACCGAACCCTCAGATACCTTCGGCGCGCCCACCCCAGTGTTTCCGGCGTTCTTCGCTATCCATTCTCTCGCCACTCGAACGCTCTCATCAGTACCAGCCTTGTCTTGACAGACAGTCACCGAAAACCCACCATCCTCGCTGCGGGCGAGTGTGTAGCTCACCAAACCTTTGACCGCTCGCATCATGCTTTCTACTTCGACCTTGTGTTCCTCCAGAACGTCAAACAACGCGCTAGCCCCTTGCCCAGAATAGTGTCTCACCACTGTGTACATGATGGGTTCCTTTCCGTTTATGGGTTGTCTCGAACGGCTTGTGGTGTCGTTGCCGGCCACCGACCCGATGCTGCGCTGTTTTTCCGGCATTGCCAAGTTGTAAACCATCGGACCCGGTAGGCCCTGGTCCTCCAGATCGAGGCTCATATATGCGGGATGCAAAACGCCGTTGGCAAATGAACGACTGGTTTCCTTGTCGTCAAACTTCTGGTTTAGGCTGCGGATTCAACCGGTCGATGCAACGGTCTGGCTGAACATTTCAACTTGACGTTCCCCCGGAAAACCCGTACAGGGCAAGCCCACCGACAACGCCCGCGTGGAGAGCTTCAACGGGCGGCTGCGCCAAGAGTGCCTGAACGCGCATTGGTTCTTGTCATTGGACGACGCACGGGCCAAGATCGGGGCTTGGCGGCGGGACTACAACGAGAGTCGTCCCCACCTCTGCGCTGGGGTGGTCCACCCCCGCCGAATTCGCCCGCCGTTGCTGGCTGCAGCCCGCAACGGCGATACCCGAGGAGTCGGAAATCTCTACTTCTGGGTGCTCCTGATTCGGGGACAGGGTCAAGGGTGGGTCAAAGTTCAGCCGGCGCCGACAGCCAAGGTCTGCTGGTAAACCATAATGTCAAATTGGTGAACCACTTCTAAACTGGCTCACCAATCATGGCATTGATCGTTGAAAACTTTCCCCCTCCGGTTGCCGAGTCGGACACTACAGACCGCTCATATCAACGCTTGGCGGCACGAATTGCCGAGCTCATTACCGAGGGCGAATTCAAAGCGGGCAACCGCCTGCCATCCGAACGGGCACTGGCGGAGCGCTTCAAGGTAAGCCGTACGCTGGTGCGCGAGGCGATCATCGTGCTGGAGATCCAGGGCGCGGTCGAAGTGCGCAGTGGCTCCGGCATCTACATCTGTGCAACGGCGCTCGGCGCGGCAGCGCCCGCATCCGCATACGCCCTGTCTCCGGGCCCGGGGCCGTTCGAGTTGCTGCGCGCGCGCTGCTTGATCGAATCCGAAATCGCATCGGTGGCAGCCGAGAATTGCAAGGACAGCGACATCGACCGCATCTACGCAGCGCTCGCTGCGATGCAAGAGCACATGCACGACAAGGCAGCCAACGAAGCGGCCGACCGTCTGTTTCACTTGCGCATTGCCGAGTCCACCGGCAACAGCGTGCTGCTCCAGATGGTGACCGCGCTGTGGGACCACACCCGGGCGCCGATCTGGTCGCAAATGGAAGCGCACTTCCACACCCCAGAACTGCGCGACGCCTCGCAGGACGACCACCAGCGTGTGTTCAACGCCCTGCTATCACGCGACCCAGCCGCCGCGCGTGCCGCGATGCGCAGCCACATCGAGCGTGTGATCGGCGAGTTCGCGCAAGCCTGGCGTTGAATCATTCCCTTTTCCCTCTGCCCAGCCTCGGGCAATTTCCTAGAACTGGAGACTGAAGATGAAGAAGACTCTGTTCGCGGCCCTCTTGGCCGCAGTGTTTGTAGGCCAAGCGGCAGCGCAGGCTGTGCCTTTGCCTGCAGCCGGAACCAGCGCGCGAATCGACGCGATCAAAAAGGCTGGCGTGCTGCGTGCAGCCGTGCTGTCGAACCCACCATGGCTGGTCGAGAACACCACCGGTTCGGGCGATGCCTGGGCCGGACCAGCTTGGTTGCTTGCGAACGAGGTTGCAAAGCAGCTCGGCGTGAAGCTCCAGGCTGTGCCGGTCTCGCATGAGACCAAGGTGCCGGTGTTGGCCTCGAATCAGGCAGACATGACGATCTCACCGCTGTCGGTGACGTCCGAGCGTTTGAAGGTCGTGGATTTCGTGACCTACTCGCGCACCGCGCTGTGCGTGTTCGGGCGTGCCGACAACCCGAAGGTGGCCAACGCCAAGTCGATCGACGAGTTCAACAATCCGAACATCACAGTTGCCTATTTCACCGGCGGCGGCGAAGAGAACTGGGTCAAGCAGCGCTTTCCCAATGCCAAGCTGCGCGGCGTGTCCACCGCCGGCACGGCGGCCCCCGTGGAAGAAATCATGGCCAAGCGCGCCGACGTGACGCCGATCAACCGTGTGCCCTGGCAGGCGCTCAACCGCAAGGTCAAAGGCTTGAAGGTGCTGCCCGAGGCCAACAACTGTCAGGACTCGACCGAGATGGCCACGCCCATCGGCTTGGCGATCGACAAGAACCAGCCCGAGTACCTGAACTGGCTCAAGGCGGTCAACGATCAGATGAAGCCCAAGCTCGACGCGGACGAAGCGCGCATCATCAACGCGATGTGATTTTCGGCTTCGGTCGTGCCTATGGATCTCGACTTTTCTCCCCTGCTCGACAGCTGGCAGTACCTGCTCGGCGGGCTGGGTATCACGCTGCTGCTGTCGGTGCTGACCGCCGTCGGCGCGCTGGTGCTCGGCACCGCGCTGGGCCTGGGCCGCGTCTACGGCGCGCCCTGGCTGCGCGTTCCGATCGTGTTCTACATCGACACCCAGCGCGCCATCCCGGTACTGGTGATTCTGGTGTGGTTCTATTTTGCGGTGCCCATCCTCACGGGCATCAGCTTCCATCCGTTCTGGGCTGCGCTGATGGCGCTCACGCTGCACATCGCTGCCTATGTGGCGGAGATCGTGCGCGCGGGCATCGAGTCGATCCGTCCCGGGCAGATCCGCGCGGCGCTGGCGCTCGGCATGTCACGCGCGCAAATCGTGCGCAAGGTGGTGCTGCCGCAGGCGCTGGTGCGCATGCTGCCAGCCTTCGGGTCGATCCTGTCGATCACCATCAAGGACACGGCCATCGCCACCGTGATCGCGGTACCTGAACTCATGAAGCGTGCCGAGACCATCGCGGGCCAGAGCTACCGGCCGATCGAAGTTTTCACGGTGGCGATGGTTATCTACTTCATCATCCTGTTCCCTGGAACACGGCTGATCGATACGCTGTACAAGCGTGTTGCCCACCTGGGGAGGTCGTGATGGGCCTGGACTGGAGCATTGTCTGGGACCATCGCTTCGATCTGCTGCAAGGCGCCGGACTGACTGTGCTGCTCACGGTGCTGACCATGCTGGTGGCGGTGCCCGCGGGCATTGTGCTGGCGCTGATGCGGCTGTCGAGCAGCAAGATGCTGGCGGGCGCAAGCCAAGCCTTCGTGGAGTTCTTCCGCAACCTGCCATTGATCCTGGTCGTGTACTGGGCCTTCTACGTAATGCCCGTGCTCCTGCACATCGAGTTCTCGGCCTTCACCACGGGACTGGCGGCGCTGTGCCTGAACGTGTCAGCCTACAACGCCGAGACCTTCCGCGCCGGCATCAACTCGATCCGCAAGGGCCAGATGGACGCTGCCATTGCGGTTGGCATGAGCCGCTGGCAGGCCATGAAGAAGGTGGTAATTCCCCAAGCTTGGCGGCGCGTGCTCCCGGTGCTGGCGAGCACTTGGGTGTCGCTCTTCAAGGATACCTCGCTGGTGTCGGTGATCGCGGTGGGCGAGCTGGCGCACGTGGCGCTGCAGATCCGCTCGTCGAGCTTTCGTGTGCTGGAGATGCTCACGGCCATGGCCGTCATCTACTGGCTCATGGGCTACCCGCAGGCCAAGCTGGTCGACTGGATACAGAAGAAATTCGAGGTCAAGGAATGATGAATGGCGAACGAAAGTCCGCGGGCCAGGCGCCGGTGGTGGTGTACGACAACGTGCGCAAGCTGTACGGCAGCTTCGTGGCGTTGGACGGCGTCACGGTGCAGGTCAACAA
>JAQGLP010000563.1 GCA_028292835.1 Variovorax sp. | reverse complement strand
CGGCCAGCCATGGCAGACCGGGCGCGGTGGCGGCCACGGCCAGGCCGACGTCGAGCCCGGCGCTGCGGTCCACCGGCATGACGACCACGACCCAGTCGCCGTCCGAGGGAGTCCACTCCAGGGTCTGGGTACCGGTGCCCTCGGTCGAGGCCGTCCAGATGGCGTCGTCCCCGGGCGTCGTCGTCGGCGGTCCGCCCGGCAGCTGGCTCATCATGCCCGCGCCCATCCGCCGGCCCATCCCGGCGCCCTGCCCGCCGTTCCAGTCCCAATTCCAGCCGGTCCGGCTGTCGCCGAGCTCGACCCGGGTGCGCCCGACCCCACGCAGGTAGTCGGCGGCGGCGGAGCTGGGAGCCACGCCCACGAAGACGTCGGACCCCTCCTGCGGCGTGACCTGGAGCCGGACGCGACCCAGGACGTCGTCGACCACCCAGTCCGCACCTGCGGTGTCCAAGGTGATCTCGTCGCTCACCAGGGCGTACGAGGCGGTCGATGCCTGCGCCTGGGGGCTGGACAGCCAGCCGTCGTCCCGCTGTGTGCGGTCGGCCCACAACAACGCCCCGCCACTGATCAGCAGCCCCGTGGACACCAGCGAGAACAGCGCGCCGACGACCAGGGCGACGATCCGTCCGCCGGTCCACCGGCTGTGCGGAACAGCGCCGCCGGTGGTCGACGCGGCGGCGCCGGATGTGACCGGGCCGGCGGTCGTATTCGCACCGGAGGGCGCGGTGAACCCGGCCGCGGACCGGCCGCTGCCCGTCGGACCGGGCGGCGGGATGAGCGGCCGGGAGCCGGGGTCGGTACCGCCCATATCCAGCCGGAACGGCGGGTAGTGGTCGGTCATCAGCGCTGCATAGGCCGCCACGCGCAGCACCCAGCGGTCCATCCCGAGGACGAAGTCGTAGATCGGCCGCGGATAGCGCCCGGTGAACAGCAGGACCACCCCGGCGACGAACACCAGCAGGCCGACCAGCCCACCGAACGCCCAGCCGTCGCTGTTCCCGTCCCGGCTGAACGACGAGCTGAGCCACAGGCCGCCGCCGGCGAAGACCGCGACGACGACGTAGTGCGGCAGCGCCAGCAGCCACCACTTGACCAGCACGAGTCCCCGGGAGAGCCGCTCGGGGTAGTCGACCTGCAGGTGCGCGGGGTAGTCCGGCACCTCGGCCAGCGTGAACGGCGGATAGCGGTCGGTGCCCAGCGCCGAGTACGAGTAGTACTCCACGCGCCAGGTCCAGCGCAGCACGCCCACGTTGAAGTCGAACAGCGTCCGCGGATAACGCCCGGTGAGGAGGATGGAGAAGAACGCGATCACCGAGACCACGACGAAGCCGATCCACAGGAACACCAGCACGATCGCGTGCGGAATCAGCAGCAGCCACTTCACCAGCCACAGCCAGCGGGAGACCGGCGCGTCGAGCACCGCGTCGACGCGTACGGAGTAGGGCGCGTGCTCTTCGGTCACCGGAACTCCTCGCTCGGCCCGTTCGCTGCTCGCGGTCGCGAGAGCCGGTTGACGGGACCCACCGAGCCTCTCGCCGCGCGTGCCGGGGGAACACGGACCTAGGTCCGTGCCGGGCGGGGCCCCAGGTCGATATCCCGGTCGGCGATCGCCCCGTCGTCCCTCTGCGGGACGACAAGCGCACGGGCGTGGCGCACCACGCACCACCTGACGTCCCCGGTCCCGAGGACCTCCTCCTCTGCCCCGTGCCGGCCGCGCACCGACAGGCTCGGTCCTGTCCGGTCCCCCAGCTCCGAGGAGTTCCCGTGCTCACCGTCCCCGTAGAGCACGCGACCGCGCGTGCCGCCATCGCCCTGGCCAACCGCGCGCCGTCGGTGCACAACACACAGCCGTGGCAGTGGCGGCTGGGCGACTCCTCGATCCACCTGTTCGCCGACTCCTCGCGCGCCCTGCCCGCCACCGATCCCGACGGCCGGGACCTCCGCATCAGCTGCGGTGCGGCGCTGCACCACCTCCGGGTGGCGCTCCTCGCGGCCGGCTGGTCCAGCAGGGTCCACCGGCTCCCCGACCCGGCCCGCCCTGGGCACCTGGCGGCGATCGAGCTGTACCCCGGGGAGCCGACCGTCGAGCAGCTCATGCTGGCCGCGGCGATAGACAACCGGCGGTCCGACCGCCGGGTCATGTCGACCTGGCCGCTGCCCCATCAGCTCCTCGAGGAACTCGAGCGGGCCGCCGAAGTGGAGGGAGCGGCGCTCCGGATCCTGACCGGGGAGGCCGACCGCCTGCACGTCGCAGCACTGGTCAGGCACGCGACGGTCGAGCAGTCGCTCACCCCGGGACTGGCGGAGGAGACGGCGGCCTGGTCCGGACGCGGAAGGGGCTCTCGGGACGGCGTTCCTGCGGTCAACGTGCCCCGCGGCCCCGACGGCGCGATCCCGGTCCGGGAGTTCGACGTCCGGGAGCAGCAGCAGGAGACCCTGGGCCGGGACGAGACCGATGGCACCGTGCTCGCGCTCCTGGCGACCGTCGACAGTTCACCGCTGGAGGAACTCGCCGCAGGCGAGGCGTTGAGCGCGGTGCTGCTCGCCGCGACCCGCTGGGGGGTGGCCAGCGACCCGATCAGCCAGCCGCTGGAGGTCGCGTCGACGCGGGCAGACCTGCGTCGGTCCCTCCTGGCGGACTGGGGCGAGCCGCAGCTGCTGCTCCGACTGGGCTGGGCCTCGATCAGCGCCCAGCCGGTGCCCCGCACCGGACGGCGTCCGGTGGACGACACCATCGCGCCCTTGGCGGCATCCTGGGAGACCGTGGCCGGCGAGTGACTCCGGCCGGCCGGGGCGCCCGAGGCACGTGGTCCGTCGAGCACCGGGACGTCCGTCCGCGCGTTCCGTCCCGGCCGCATCGGCTGCCATGGCGGTGGCCGCCAACCCGCGACCGGCCGCGGGCTCCCGGCACGGCACGGCCGGACGCGAGGGTCGTGAGGCAGACCGCTCCCTCCCACAGCCATCTCCAGGCGACCCGGCCCCCGACGTCGTCAGCGGGCCGGCCGCAACCCCCTCCTCCCGGTGGTCGGACCGGGTCGAGCCGGCCTCGTACGTGACGATGCTGTTCACCACGGTGCTGCAGATCGCGGTGACCATCGCCGTGCACATGGACAGGTAGATGTCCGCTCAGGCCCGGGTCAGGCAGCCACCCGCCACCAGGTGACCGCCCTCCTGCTCGAGGAAACCGCCCGACCAGCCGGAGCGCGCTCGGGCACGGCTGTGTGGACCGCCGCAACGTGGACCGATCGCGACGGCCGCACCCCGTCCCGACTCGGTGCCGGCCACGGCCGGCACGCCGGCCGGGGATCCGGTGGACGCCAGGCTCGATGACCCAGGAGCCGGGGTCACACATCCGCTGACCGGATCCGAAGCCGTCAGCACGACCGCAACCACCGCTATCCCATTGGTCCTCCTGGTGGTGGCGACCGCCATCAGCGGTCATCTGCTCTTCCGCCACGGGCTCGACCGGCGCCGGGACCGGGAGCGGGGCTGGGACCGGGAGCGGGGTTGGGCGTCGGTGGAGCCGGGGTCGGCCGGCCGCGCCGAACCGACCGCGTAGTTCTGGCGGCCGAGTCGGTGAGATCCCGGCGCCCACGCCCACACCCGACGTCTACACCGAGGCCGTGGCCTGCTCGACGGGCAGCGATTGCACAGCGCCGTCCTCGTCGTCTCGCGGGCGCACCATCAGCACCGGACAGGGGCTGTGCATGGCGCAGGTGAGAGCCACGGATCCGAGGAACAGCCCGCGCAGCGCACCGTGCCCATGGGTGCCCACCACGAGGATCTCCGCACCTCTGGCCCAGTCGATGAGGAGGTCCGCAGCCGGTCCTTCCGCGATCGACACGCGCCCGAGCGGGGCGGGCAACCCGGTCCGGACCCGATAGTCCGACAGCACGTCGCGCAGCAGGTCCTCGGCACCGCGTCGGACACCGGCGCGCACCTCATCATTGGTCGGGACGAGAACGGTGGACACCGAAGTCCAGTAATCGGCCATCTCGTAGGTGGTCGCGGCGACCACCTCGGCGTCGAGCCGCGCGGCCTCCTCGACCGCAGCCGTCAGGACCGCCCGGGACAACGGGGAGCCGTCGATCCCGGCGATGACCGGGCCGCGCCCCGAATGGCCGGGAACCGTCGGGTGGACGACGACCACCGGGGTAGTCGCATGGGTCACGCAGTGCAGAGCCACCGAACCCAGCAGTGCGCTGCGCACCGCGCCGCGTCCGCGGCTGCCCACGACCAGCAGGTCGGCGTCGACGGCAGCCTCGACGAGGAACTGCGCCGCATGAACAGCGGAGACGATGATCTCCGTGTGCACCTCGGCCGCGCCGGGTACAGCAGTGACGGTCGGGGCGGTGCGCGCTGCGACCACCATGTCGCGGGCTCGCCGCTCCGTGCCGGGCCGGGCCACGCCGGCCTCGGGAACGCCCGGCGCATAGCCCCCGGTCCACATCAGCTGGATGGCGAACGTGGACACGACCTGGACCTGCGCGCCGCGCCGGGCGGCGGTGACCAACGCGTACTCTAGCGCTGCCTGTGAGCCGGGCGAACCGTCCACCCCGACGACCACTCGCGGCGACCGCCGTCCGGTGCCGTCCGCTCCTGCACGCTCTGCCGTTGCGTTCATGCCAGATCCTCCGTCCGGGGGGCCCGGCATCCACCGGCGCTCCTCGCCAGCATGACGGGCACGGGCATCCGGCCGAGCGGTCTGAGGGCCTTTCCCGGAGGGCCGTAGGTCCCCTGAGCCCGGCCGCAGTGGTCGCCGGGCGGGCATCAGGGAGGGCATCCGTCGCATCCGGCGTCATGACCGCGTGGTCCGGTCGAGTTCCTCCCCAGGCCAGGGCCTGAGGTCCCTGGCGGTGCCACCGCACGACCCTGGAGCCGGCCGCTCCCACTGCCTAGCGTCGAAGCCAGCCGGCAAGAGCCCAGTCATTCCTCCGCTAGGAGACAGTCGTGCAGGTCAGGGAAATCATGACCATGCAGGTAGCCGCCGTCGGGCCGGACACGTCGGCGAAGTTCGCCGCCGAGGTGATGGCCGCCCGCGGCTTCGCCGCGCTGCCGGTGGTCGACGGACGGCGGGCCGTCATCGGGATTGTCGCCGAGGCCGACGTGCTCCGCGGCCGACTTCCGCAGGACCCGCGTCTGCACCTGCGCCGGGAGGATGCTGGGGGTGCGGTTCCGTCGCCGGTCGTCCGCGGCGTGATGACCACAGCCGTCCGCTCCGTTCCTGCCACGGCCGACATTGCCGACATCGTTCAGATCTTCCTCGACGAAGGGCTGCGCAGCCTGCCGGTGGTCGAAGATCACCGGCTCGTCGGGATCGTCAGCCGCCGGGACGTGCTTCGCACCCTAGTTCGTCCGGACGACGAGATCGCGTTTGACGTCCGCCATCTCGTTGACGCCTACACCGGGCGGACGAACTCGTGGACCGTCAAGGTCACCGAGGGTGTCGTGCACATCTCCCCCTCGCAGGACGCCCGCTCCGAGGGGCACCTCGTGGACGCACCTGTGACCGACTCCGCTGACGAGGACGTCGCCGTGGACGCCGCGACGGTGCAGACCCTGACCCGGACGGTTCCCGGGGTCGTCGCCGTCCGGCTGGACCGACGACGGTCGCGGTGACCGCCGAACACCAGCCGACCGCCGCCGCGGCCGTCTGACCACCGTCCGACCCGTTCGAGGAGCGAACCATGATCCAGACGTCCACCCGGCCGGTGATCGCCGGGATCGATGGCTCCCCCGACAGCCTGCGTGCCGCGCACCTGGCGGCCGAGGAGGCGCGGCGCCGCCAGGCGCCGTTGCGGCTGGTCCACGTCCTCTCCTCGCCGTTCCGCGACGTCGTTACCGTCGCCCGACAGCCTGATCTCCCCACGGCGCTGCGCGGCGGTGCCGCAGATGCCCTCCACTCGCTCGCGGCCGAGCTGTCCGCCGTCACCGGCGATGGAGCTGGCGAGGTGACCTGGTGGGTCGCCGAGGGTGGGCCCGTGAACGTGCTGCGGGACATGTCGGCTGAAGCGCAACTCCTCGTGCTGGGCAGTCGCGGTGTCGGCGGGGTCGCGGGCCTGACGCTGGGGTCGACCGCCAGCGGCGTCGTCGCCCATTCCTCCTGCCCGGTCGTCGTGCTGCCGGATGACCTGTCCGTGACCGTCAGCGACCGTCGGTCCGTCGTAGTGGGCGTGGAAGGGAGTCGGGGCGACGACGTCGTCCTCGCCTTCGCCGTCGAGGAGGCCGCTGCCCTCAGCACCGACCTCGTGGCCGTGCACGTGTGGCGGGAGTCCGGGTTGGACCCTGCCTATCTCTCGGTGGGTCCGCTGCTCGACTGGGAAGGCGTTCGCGACGACGAGCAACGGGTCCTGGCCGAGGCCCTCGCCGGCTGGCGGGAGAAGCAGCCTGACCTGCACGTCCGTGAGGTGGTCCTCCGCGACAAGACGGCTCGCGGCCTGCTGGCGGCAGCCCTGACCGCCCAGTTGCTGGTGGTCGGCCACCGACCACGCAGCAAGGTCGCCACGCTGACGTCCACGATCCACGGGGTCCTGCACCGGAGCGCCTGCCCGGTAGCGGTCGTCCCGCTCGCAGCCCAGCGGGAGGGCTGACGTGGAGGCCGTGGTCGGAAACTGGCTGCTCGTCCGGGGTCGCGTGCTGGACGCGCCTTCTCGGCTGGGTCAGATCCTCGGATCCGACGGGACGCCGTCCTATGTCATCCGCTGGACCGACGACGATCGGACCAGCGTCGTCTTCTCGGGCTCGGGCGCCGTGCTGTTGGCCCACCCGCCGGCGACCCGGGTGAGTGGCTGACGTCGCCGTACCGATGCACCGAGGTCCTTGCCGGCCTGCCCGGTGGTCCGCGCCCCGTCGAGGGCGCGAGGCACCGCGATCTCGTACCTGGAGCCCGGCGACCGGTGCGGTGTCCACGCACGATCGATCAGACCGTCGCGCTGCCGGCAGAAGCCGCCGTGAACATCACCGACACCGGCCGCATCAGGCCCTGCGTAGATGTCCCTGCGGGACAAGCCGTTGCTGCGCAGGCTGCCAGAGCGGGGAGGCGACTGCGCTGAGACCGCCGGCCCGGCCAGCCATGGAGCGGCGGTCCAGCCGATTCAGCGGCCACTGCTCGGCAGCACCTGCCGGAGCGCGGTCCACCGGGCTGCGCCGATGGACAACAGGACCACCAGCCCTGCGGGCACGGAGACGGCGATTACGACCACCGGTGACCAGCCCCTGCACGGCGTTCCCACAGCTGCTGGCGGCATGCCGACCGCCCAGGCAAAAAGACGCGGCCGCCGTCCGCATCGTCCACGCTGAGCTGCCCTACGGCTACATCGGGCGCGTCCATAACCGCCGGCGACGCCACGGTCAGCTCGGCCACCGCACCCCGATAGAACACGAGCCAGCGTTCACCTCACCGTCCGTCCCCGCCTGAACGTCCTAGCCCCCGGGTACCGAACCAGTAGGGCCGCTCAAGTCCGTGTTCCACCATGGTGGCCAGCTCCGACGCCAGGACCGCCCGTCTCTGCGCTGACGCCAAGCTGCTCATCGTCGCCCCCGGCCGTCGTCGGCCGACGAGGTGAGCTCATTGATCTCTCCGGCCAACGCCATGGCCCGCGCGGACTTATCTGGGACACCGGGCCGCAGCGGGGGCCGGCGAGTGCCGAGTC
>JAQGLP010000157.1 GCA_028292835.1 Variovorax sp. | reverse complement strand
CCCAAGCACAAGATCCAGTTCGGCACCGACACGCCGCCCAACGAGCCCGGCATGTGGCTGCGCCTGCACGAAGTGCTGTGCCACGAACCCCCGCAGGGCTTGAGCCTCGACGAAGACACGCTCGAAGACTACCTCGGCAACAACCTGGCCCGAATGATCGGCCTGGAGCCGAGCCCGCCGCCGCGTTCGGTGGCCGAGGCCCGTGAACTGCTGAGTGCCGGCTCGCGCGTCGCGGCCTGACGCACCAGCCCCTCCCACCGCTTCCTTTCCGAATCCCGGAGCCCACAGATGATCATCGACACCCACCTGCACCCGACCAACCTCGTCGACGAGGCCTGGCGCCACACCGGCACACCGTTCAACGGCGAGCGCATGCTCAAGCTGATGGACGGCCCCTACATGATCAACGGCAAGCCGCGCCGCATCGACATGGGTTTCATCCAGCCGCCGCCCGGCAACACCGGGTTTCGCGATGGCAACCGGACCGGCCGCGACGGCATTCGCGACTACATGGCCTACATCGCCGGACTGACCCAGAAGTACCCCGACCGCTTCATCGGAAATTTCACGTTCAACCCCCGCTGGGGCCCGGAGAACGGCGCCGCCGAGCTTGAGTTCCACGTCAAGGAATACGGCTTCAAGATGCTGAAGCTGCATGCCAACATGCACGGCTACCGGCCCGACCGCGCGCTCGACTGGCTGCGTCCCGCGATGAAGGTCTGCGCCAAGTACAACATCGTCGTGCTGATCCATACCGGCGACGGGCCTTACACGATCCCTACGATGTTCTATCCGATCATCCGCGAGTTCCCGATGGTCAACTTCATCATCGGCCACTTCGGCATCCAGACCGGCGGAAACTACTCGTTCGAGGCGTTCTGGATGGCCATGGACACGCCCAACGTGGTCTGCGAATCGGGCTGGTGCTTCCAGTCGCGGATCGTCGAATTCGCGAAGCAACTGGACCGCAAGAAGATCGTGTTCGGCACCGACTCTCCGCCGAACGAGCCCGGCATGTGGCTGCGCGAACTCGAGGTGCTGTGCTCGCCGGCGCCGCAGGGCATGGACCTCGACGAGGACGGTCTCGAGGACTACATGGGCAACAACATCGCCCGCCTGTGCGGCATCAAGACCTCGCCGCCGCCCAGGACGATGGCGGAGGCCGAGGCACGGCTCAAGGACAGCTACGCGGGCGTGCAGTAAGGCCGGCCGGTCCCCGTTGGCCGGATTTCGCTGCAGGCCGCGCGCCCGCCCTCGCACCCAGGCCGGCGCGCTTTCATTCGTGCATCGTCTTGATGAGGAGCTTCCCATGCCCGAGATCACCGCGCCCTGCGAGCAGGACTTCCAGAGCTTCCTCGCACGCTACCGGGCGTCCTGCCCCAAGGACGTGCTGGTGGTGGACGAGCCGGTCTCGTCGGACCAGGACATCACGGCCGTCGTCGCGACGCTGGCGCGCCAGGGCCGTCATCCGCTCGCCTACTTCGAGCGGGTCGAGGGCATCGCGATGCCGGTGGCCACCAACGTGTTCGCCTCGCGCGAACGGATCGCCCGGCTCTTCGGGGTCGAGGTGGCGGGGCTGCACCAGGCGTACCAGGAGCGCTCGCGCAACCTGCTCGTGCCCCGCGTGCAGGCCTGCGGCCCGGTGTGCGACATGGTTCAGGAAGGCGATGTCGACCTGCGCACGCTGCCGCTGATCAAGCATTTCGAGACCGACCGCGCGCCCTACATCACCAATGCGATCCTGATCGCCGAGCACCCCGACACCGGCGCCGGCAACATGAGCTACCACCGCTCGATGCTGCATTCGCCCACCGAGATCGCCACCAGCCTGCACTCGCGCGGCGACCTGTGGCGGCTGCTGCAGCTCGCCGCCGAACGTGGCCGTCCGATGCCGGTCGCGATGGTGATCGGGGCCCACCCGCTGTTCATGCTGGCCGCTTCGGCGCGCGTGCCTTTCGGTTGCGATGAGCGGCATGTCGCGGGCGGGTTGCTCGGGGCGCCGCTGGACGTCGTGCGCACGCCGCAGCACGGCATTGCCGTGCCGGCGTCCGCCGAGATCGTGCTCGAAGGCGTGATCGACCCGTCGGCCAGGGTCGAGGAAGGGCCGTTCGGCGAGTTCACCGGCTATTCGTCCGACCGTTCGACCAACAACCTGCTGCGCGTCGAGTCGATCATGCGGCGCCGTTCGCCCGTGCTGGTCGACGTCGTCGGCGGCAACTCGGCCGAGCACCTGAACCTGGCACGCATCCCGCGCGAGGCCGAGATGGTCGAGAAGCTCAAGGCGCGCTTTCCGAGCGTGACCGCGCTGCACTACCCCAACTCCGGCACGCACTTCCATGCCTATGTTGCGCTCAAGCAGATGCGGCCCGGCGAGGCACGCCAGGTGATGCTCGGCCTGCTCGGCTGGGATCCGTATCTGAAGACGGTGATCGCCGTCGACCCCGATGTCGACGTGACCCGCGACGAGGACGTGCTGTGGGCGCTCGCCACGCACTTCCAGCCGCACCGCGACGTGCTGATCATCGACGGCCTGCCGGGCAGCGCACTCGATCCGTCGGCGTCGGGGGTGGGCACCACGTCGCGCATGGGGCTGGACGCCACCCGCAGCGGCGACTTCCACGGTGTGCGCGCGCAGATCTCCGAGCGTGCGTTGCAGCGGGCCCGCGAGATCCTGCGATCGCGCTGAGCGTTCGCCCGGTCGCGTCGCGCGCGTCCGGACGGTTCCGGCCGCCCCGGATCAGTTCTCCTGGATCAGCCGGCGCACTTCGGTACGCGCTTCGGCGCGCAGCCGTGCCATGTCGAGCCCTGGAATGACATCGTCCTCGACCACGATGCGGCCGTCGGCGAACAGCCATTTCAGACGCGGCCGCCCCCCGCTGACCACCGGCCCGATCGCGGGGTCGTGCAGGCCGAAATAGCGCGGATCGTCGAGGTCGTAGACCGCGAAGTCGGCCGCCTGGCCGACCGCGAGCGTGCCCACGCCGTCGAAGCCGAGCACGCGCGCGCCGCCGGCGGTCGCCCAGTGCACGACCTGCTCGGCGGTGACGGTGTCGGCGCCGGATTCGCCTTGGCCTTCGGGACGTGGCCGGGTGGCGGCGCCCGCCCGCGCGCGGTGCACCAGCCAGCAGAAATGCACCTCGCTGATCATGTCGGCCGCCTCGTTGGAGGCCGCGCCGTCGACCCCGAGGGACACTGTTGCGCCGAGCCGGTCGAGCGCGGGCGCGGGCGCGATGCCGTCGGCCAGCCGCGCGTTGCTCTGCGGGCAGTGCGCGATCCCGGTGCCGCTTTCTCCGAGCAGGCGGCGTTCCGACTCGGTCAGGTGCACCAGATGCGCCATCCACACGTCGGGGCCGAGCCACTCGTGCTCGGCCATGTACTCGATCGGCAGCATGCCGAAGGCAGCGCGGCAGTGCTCGACGGTGGCGACCGATTCCGACATGTGCGTGTGCAGCGCAATGCCCATGCCGCGCGCGGCGCGCGCCACCGGCTTCAACTCTTCGGTGCGCAGCGACACGTTGGCGGTGGTCGGGGCCAGCGCGACGCGCCGTCGGGCCCGCGGCCCGCGCTGGTGGAAGCGCGCCGCGCTGCGCTCGACCGCGCCGATCATGCCGTCGAGCGTTTCCGGCGGCACGAAGTTGCGGTCGTTGGCTTCGAGCGTGCGCGTGACCGTGGCGCCCCCGCGCAGCAGCATGAAGCGCGCGCCCAGGGCGTCCGCCTCCTCGAACAGCGCGGCGCCTGGGTCGTAACCCAGGCCCGGCTGGTACAGGTAGTGGTGGTCGGCCACCGTCGTGCAGCCTGACAGCATCAGCTCGACGATGCCGATGCGCGCGGCCAGGCGCAGCCGTTCCTCGGTGAAGCAGCGCCGGTACAGGAAGGGCACGGCCTGCAGCCACGGGCCGAGCGTCAGGTCGATGCCCGCCGGCACGCCCTTGAGCAGCGACTGGAACAGGTGGTGGTGGGTGTTGACCCAGCCGGGGTAGATCGCGCAGTCCGACGCGTCGAGCACCCGCTCGCCGGGCACAGGCTCAAGGCCGCGGCCCATCTCGGTGATGACGCCGGCGGCGACGCGCACGTCGGTGGCGGCACTGCGCGCGGCAGCGCCGCGCTCGCCGGTCAGGACGGCATGGGCGTTGCGGATCAGAAAACTGGCGGTCATCGGGGGGTTTCCTTGGACGGGGTGCTGCCGGACCAGCGCGTCACCGTGCCGGCCTCCAGATCGAACATGTCGAGCACACGGCCGAGCGTGTGATCGACCATGTCGTCGAGCGTCGCCGGCCGCGCGTAGAAGGCCGGGACCGGCGGTGCGATGATCGCCCCCATCTCGGTGGCGGCGAGCATGTTGCGCAGGTGCGCGAGCGTCAGCGGCGTCTCGCGCACCATCAGCACCAGCCGCTTGCGCTCCTTCAGCACCACGTCGGCGGCGCGCGTCAGCAGGGTCGACGAACTGCCTGTCGCGATCTCGGCCAGCGTCTTCATCGAACACGGTGCGACGATCATGCCGAGCGTGCGGTAGGAGCCGCTGGAGATGCAGGCGGCGAGGTCGTCGCTGCGATGGTGGTGGTCGGCCAGCGCGATCACGTCGTGGAGCTTCAGGTCGGTCTCGTAGGCCATGGTCACCTGCGCCGACTTGCTGACGATCAGATGGCTCTCGACCTCCATCCGGCGCAGCAGCTGCAGCAGCCGCGCGCCATAGACGAAGCCGGAGGCGCCGCTGATGCCGACGATCAGGCGGCGCGGCGAGGTGGCTGTCACTGGCTCTTCGGCAGCATGCCGTCCACGCCCTTCACCAGGTAGTTCATGCGGTCCAGGTCGGCCGGGGCCATCGCCTGGCCGGCGGCCACGCGCTCCTTGCCGTCCTGATCGACGACCGGGCCGGTGAAGACGTTCACCTTGCCGGACGCGATGTCGCGCTCCAGCCCCGCCACCTTCTCGTGCAGGTAGGCCGGGACCGCGGCGTTGAGCGGCGCCATGCGGATCATTCCCTCCTTCAGGCCGCCCACCGTGTTGTCGGACTTCCAGCGCCCGGCCAGCACGTCCTCGACCACCTTGATGTAGTAGGGACCCCAGGTCTGCACCACCGAGCTGAGGTTGGTCTTGGGGCCGAACTTGGACATGTCGGAGTAGTAGCCCAGCGTGTAGACGCCCTTTTCCTCGCCAGTGGCGACGATGGCCACGCCCGAGGTGGCATAGGCCAGGGTATCGACACCGAGCTTGAGCAGTGCATTCGCGGCGTCGCGCTCCTTGCCGGGGTCGTACCAGGAGTTGACCCAGATCAGCTTCACCTGCGCCTGCGGCTTGACGCTGCGAAGCCCCAGGGTGAACGCATTCACGCCCTGCAGCACCTCGGGGATCGGGAACGCGCCGACGTAGCCGACCACGCCGCTCTTGCTCATCGTCCCGGCGATCACGCCCTCGATGTAGCGGGCCTCGTAGTAACGCGCGTTGTAGGCGCCCACGTTCGGCGTGGTCTTGTACCCGCTGCCGTTCATGAAGATCACGTTCGGCGCGGTGCGTGCGACCTTCAGCGTGGGCTCCATGAAGCCGAACGAGGGCGTGAAGACGAGCTTGCAGCCTTCCTGCACGAAGTTGCGGATCACGCGTTCGGCGTCGGGGCCTTCGGCGATGTTCTCGACGTACTTGGTCGTGATCTTGTCGCCGAGCGCGGCCACAAGTTCCTTGCGGGCCAGCTCGTGCTGGTAGGTCCAGCCGCTCTCGCCGATCGGGTTGGAGTACAGGAAACAGACCTTGAGCGGGTCCGCCGCCTGTGCCGCGGCGGCCAGGCCGAACACGGTGGCGAAGCCCGTAGCGAGCCGTACGAGCGTGCGGCGGTATTGGCGTGTCATGGCGAGGGTCTCCTGGGGGTTGAGTGGCGGCGGATCAGGCGTCGGCCCGGAAGGGCAGGCCGAGCGAAACGGGGGAGTGCAGCCGGACCGAGCTGGCGTTGCGGGAAATGAGCACCAGGACCACGATCGTGGCGGCATAGGGAAGGGCGGAGAGCAGCTGCGCCGGCACATCGAGCTTGAGCCCCAGGCCCTGCACGAAGAGCTGCGAGATCATCACGCCGCCGAAAAGATAGGCGCCGAGCACCACGCGGATGGGGCGCCAGGTGGCGAACACCACCAGCGCCAGCGCGATCCAGCCGCGCCCCGCCACCATGCCCTGCGACCACAGCGGCGTGTAGTAGACCGACAGGAAGGCCCCGCCGACGCCCGCCATGGCCCCGCCGAAGGCCACGGCCAGGTAGCGGATCGGGATCACCGCATGGCCGACCGCATGCGCCGACGCGGGCGATTCGCCGACCGCGCGCAACACCAGGCCGGCGCGGCTGCGGTAGAGGAACCATGCCACCGCCGCGACCAGCGCCCAGGAAAAGTAGACCAGCGACTGCTGGTTGAACAAGGCCGCGCCGATGAGCGGAATGTCGGCCAGCAGCGGGATGCGCATCGGCGCCACCATCGGCATCGAAGCGGATTCGTACGCCTTGCCGACGAAGGCCGACAGGCCGACGCCGAAAATCGACAGCGCCAGGCCCGAGGCGACCTGGTTGGCGAGCATCGTCAAGGTCAGGTAGCCGAACAGCAGCGACATCAGGACGCCGGCCGCCATGCCGGCCAGGACCGCAAGGGCCGGGCTGCCGGTGCCCTGGTTGACGATGAAGGCGCTGAGCGCCCCGACCGCCATCATCCCCTCGGCGCCGAGGTTCAGCACGCCCGAGCGTTCGGTGACGAGCTCGCCCAGGGCGACGATGACGAGCGGCGTGCCGGCGACCAGCGTCGCGGCGAGGATCGAGGCGATCAGCGTGGCATCCATGTGCGCCTCCCGAAGGAAAGTGCCGGCCAGCGCAGCCGGTAGGCGATGAACAGGTCGGCCGCGAGCAGGAAAAACAGCAGCATGCCCTGAAACACGTTCGAGATCGACGCCGGCAGGTTCAGGTACTGCTGGGCCTGCTCGCCGCCCAGGTAGAGCAGTGCCATCAGCAGGCTCGCGAAGAAGATGCCCAGCGGGTGCAGCCGTCCGACGAAGGCGACGATGATCGCGGCGAAGCCGTAGTTGGTCGATATCTGCGTCGTCAGCTGGCCCATCGGCCCGGCCACCTCGCTCATGCCCGCCACGCCGGCAAGCGTGCCGCCGGCAAGCAGGCCGGCCCACACCGTGCGCCCCGCCGAGAAGCCGGCATAGCGGGCGGCCTGCTCCGCCTGGCCGGCCACCTGCATCTGAAAGCCGCGGAAGCTGTGCTGCAGGAAGACATAGGCGCCGAGCAATGTCGCCAGCGCCATCAGGAAGGCCGCGTTCAGGCGCGTGCCAGTGACGAGGATCGGCCACAACGCAGCATCCGGGAAGAGACGTGTCTGAGGGAAGTTGAAGCCCTGCGGGTCCTTCCACGGTCCATAGACCAGCCACGATGCGATGAATTGCGCGATGTAGACGAGCATCAGCGACACCAGGATCTCGTTGGTGCGAAAGCGGGTGCGCAAGAACGCCGGGATCGCCGCCCAGAGTCCGCCGCCGACGGCACCCGCCAGCACCATCGCCGGCAGCGCCCAGACACGGCTTGCCGACTCGGGCAGGTGCAGCGCGACACCGCTGGCGAAGAGGGCGCCGACGATGAACTGGCCCTCGGCGCCGATGTTCCACACGTTGGCCCGGTAGCCCACCGCAAGGCCGACCGCGATCAGCATGAGCGGCGTGGCCTTCAGCAGCAGCTCGGACAGGCCGTACAAGTCGCTCACCGGGTTGAGGAAGAAGACCTTGAAGGCCTCGCCCGGGTTCTTGCCGAGCAGCCCGAAAATCACCAGGCCGCCGACGATCGTCAGGCTCACGGCGATGAGCGGCGCCAGATAGCGCATCGTCGGCGACGTCACGGCGCGCCGTTCAAGCCTGGGCCACATGGGGAACCTCCTCGTCTGCCGCTGCGTGGTCGAAAGCCGCGACGCGCGCGACATTCGGGGCGCCGCCCGGCGCGGCCGCGGGTGCGCCGGGCCACAGGCCACTCATCCAGACCCCGATCTTCTCGACGCTGAGGTCGCGCGCCGGCACGGCGGGCGACAGGCGGCCGCCGGCGATCACCGCCAGCCGGTCGCAGACCTCGAACAGTTCGTCGAGTTCCTCCGAGATCACGAGCACCGCGGTGCCGGCGTCGCGCAGATCGATCAACGTCTGGCGGATGAACGCGGCCGCCCCCACGTCCACGCCCCAGGTCGGCTGCGCGACGACCAGCAGCCGGGGCGCCTGCATGATCTCGCGCCCCACGATGAACTTCTGCAGGTTGCCGCCGGAGAGCGACTGCGCCGGCGCGTCCGCGCCGCTGCACTTGACCTTGTAGCCGGCGATGCAGCGCTCGGCGAATTCGCGCACCGCCGCCGCGCGGACCAGACCGTGACGCACCAGGCCGCGGCCGTGCGCCGTCAGCAACGCGTTCGACGCCAGCGACATCTGCGGGACCGCGCCGCGGCCGAGACGCTCCTCGGGCACGAAGCCCAGGCCCAGGCGCCGGCGCTCGGCGGCCCCGAAACGCCCTGCGGCGACACCGCAGATGCGCACCGGCTCCGCGGCGGAGATCGGCGTCTCGCCCGACAGGGCCCACAGCAGCTCTTGCTGTCCGTTGCCCGAGACGCCCGCGACGCCGACGATCTCGCCGGCGCGCACGTCCAGGCAAATGTCCTTCAGATCGACGCCGAACGGATCGCGGGCCGGCTGCGTCAACGCGTTGACCTGCAGGCGCACTTCACCGGTCGCCGCGGACGGGACGCGTTGGCACACGGGAAGGTCCTTGCCGATCATCAGCCGCGCCATCGAGCCCGGGGTTTCCTCCTGCGGGCGGCAACGGCCCGTGACGCGGCCGTTGCGCAGCACGGTCGCGGTGTGGCACAGCGCCTGAATCTCATCGAGCTTGTGGCTGATGTAGAGGATGCTGCAGCCCTCGGCGGCCAGCTGGCGCAAGGTCTCGAAGAGCTTCTTCACCGCCTGGGGCGTGAGCACCGAGGTGGGCTCGTCCATGATGAGCAGGCGCGGGTTCTGCAGCAGGCACCGGATGATCTCGACGCGCTGGCGTTCGCCGACCGACAGGGCATGCACCAGGCGCCGCGGGTCGGTCGGCAGGCCGTAGCGGCGCGACACCGCGTCGATGCGGCTCGCCAGGTCGTCGAGGTCGGGCCGGCCCGGCAGCGCGAGCGCCACGTTCTGGACCACGGTCAGCGTCTCGAACAGGGCGAAGTGCTGGAACACCATGCCGATGCCCAGGCTGCGCGCCTGGCGCGGGCTCGCCACCTCGACGCGTTCGCCGCACCAGCGCATTTCGCCCGCGCTGGGCTGCGTCACGCCGTAGATGATCTTCATCAGGGTGGACTTGCCGGCGCCGTTCTCGCCGAGCACCGCATGGATCTCGCCCGGCTCCACGGCGAGATCGATCGCGTCGTTGGCCACCACGGCGCCGTAGGTCTTGCGAATGCCGTGCAACTCGAGTTGCGGCACCTGCTTTCGATCGCTCAGCTGCATCATGGTGCCGCCCGGTCGTGGTGTCAGGACAGCGCCGGCTCGGCCACGCGCCGCGGCGCCGTGTCGGCCTGGCGGGCGTGGCACTGCGCAAGTCCGATGCGAAGCGCCAGCGGGTCGAGCTGGCGGCCGATAAAGACCAGCTTGCTCGAAGGCCGGGTGGCGCCCCAGCCATCGGCTGGCCGCAGGTCGAGAATCCGGTGCACCCCCTGCAGCACGTGCCGGCGATCGTCGCCCGCGATGGCCAGGATGCCCTTGAGGCGAAAGATGTCGTCGCCCTGGGCGGCCAGGAGTTCGTCCAGGTACGCATCGAGGCGTTGCCGATCGAAGGGCGCGTCGAAGATCAACGAAACCGAGCCCACCGACGGATCGTGCGCGTGCCCCTGTATTTGCGAAGGGTCGCCGAAGAAGTCGATGTCGTCGACCAACTGCGCCGCTGGCGCGAAGCCGCCGACGCTCAGGATGCGCGTCAGGTCGACCTGCGCATGGTTGGAGCGAAGAACCGGCGCGCTCTCGTTGATCTTGCGGAGGCGCTGCTCGACCCGGGCCAGCGTCGCTTCATCGACGAGGTCGGTCTTGTTGAGAACGATCCGGTCGGCGGCCAGGATCTGGTCGACGGCCTGGTTGTCGTGCTCGCGCAGTTGCGGATCGTCGAGATGACCTTCGATGTGGAGCGCGTCGATCAGTGTCACGATGCCGTCCAGGCGCACTTGGCGCGCCACCTCGTTGTCCATGAAGAAGGTCGCGGCCACCGGCGTCGGGTCGGCCAGCCCGCTGGTTTCGACCAGGATGTGGTCGAACGGCTCGGGGCGCGCCAGCAGCTTCTGCAGGATGTCGACGAGGTCGGTGCGGACATCGACCACGCAACAGATGCAGCCGTTGGTCATCTGGAAGATTTTTTCTTCCGAGGTCATGACCAGGTCGGAATCGACATCGACCTCGCCGAACTCGTTCTCGATGACGGCGATGCGCAAGCCGTGCTGCTTCGTCAGGATGTGGTTGAGCAGCGTGGTCTTGCCCGAGCCGAGAAAGCCCGTCAGGATCGTCACGGGCACCGGCGGGCGGTCGGCGGGCGTTGCGGCAGCCGTCGGGTTGTCGGCGGCATTGGGGAATCTCATGAGGCGCTCCTTGGGGTTTGTTGTGCGGCCAGGCCCTGCAGCACCTGCTCGGGCTTGATCGGGTAGTGGCGAAAGCGTACGCCGATCGCGTCGTAGATCGCGTTGGCGATCGCCGGGCCGATCGCGACGATCGGGTCCTCGCCGACGCCCTTGGCTCCGAACGGCCCGCCAGGGTCGGGCGCCGTCTCCAGGATCACGGTGCGGATCGGCGGCATGTCCATGGACAGCGGCATCTTGTAGTCGACGAAATTGGCGTTCAGCGACCGTCCG
>JAQGLP010000134.1 GCA_028292835.1 Variovorax sp. | reverse complement strand
ATTCTGATGAAAACGCTTTTCGTCATGGTCTGACCGTTTCACCTCGATGCGCTATCGAACCACGATCGATTCGCAGGCTTGGTCTTTCAACGACCTGAAACAGGTCTTGGCCGTTGCAAGCCCGGCGCGCTCAGGGGACTATCTGGCAGGGCTGGGAGCAGCCACCTCACAGCAGCGCATGGCAGCGCGTCATGTGCTGGCCGATATGCCGCTCAAGCAGTTCCTCAACGAAGCCCTTGTTCCCTATGAGGACGACAACATCACCCGGCTCATCATTGACAGCCACGACGTGCAGGCCTTCGCGCCGATATCCCACCTCACTGTCGGCGACTGGCGCAACTGGCTGCTGTCGGAGCAGGTCGGCACCCCCACGCTGACGGCGCTGGCGCCTGGACTCACGCCCGAGATGGTGGCCGCCGTTTCCAAGCTCATGCGCAACCAGGACCTGATCGCAGTCGCGCGCAAGTGCCGCGTTGTCACGCGTTTCCGCGACACCATCGGCCTGGCGGGTCGCCTTTCGGTACGGCTGCAGCCCAACCATCCGGCCGACGACCCGCGCGGCGTGGCGGCGTCCACGCTCGACGGCCTGCTGATGGGGGCTGGGGATGCGGTGATCGGTCTCAACCCGGCCTCCGACAGCCTGCCGGTGCTGGGCGGCCTGCTGCGCCTGCTCGACGAGGTAATCCAACGCTTCGAGATACCGACGCAGAGCTGTGTGCTGACCCACGTCACCAACACGCTGAAGCTCCTTGAAGCCGGTGCGCCGGTCGACCTCGTGTTCCAGTCGATCGGCGGCACAGAAAAAACCAATCGCTCCTTTGGCGTCACGCCCGAGTTGCTCGACGAGGCTTACGCCGCCGCGCTGGCGCTCAAGCGCGGCACGGTCGGTGACAACGTCATGTACTTCGAAACCGGCCAGGGCAGTGCACTTTCGGCCGATGCAAATTTCGGCGTCGACCAGCAGACTTGCGAGGCGCGCGCCTATGCGCTCGCGCGTCGCTACAAGCCGCTTTTGATCAACACCGTGGTCGGCTTCATCGGGCCCGAGTACCTGTACGACGGCAAGCAGATCATCCGTGCTGGGCTCGAAGACCACTTCTGCGGCAAGCTGCTGGGCCTGCCGCTGGGCTGCGACGTGTGTTACACCAACCACGCGGAGGCCGATCAGGACGACATGGACACGCTGCTGGTCCTGCTCGGCACTGCGGGCGTCAACTTCATCATGGGTGTGCCGGGCGCGGACGACGTAATGCTCAACTACCAGAGCAGTTCGTTTCATGACGCGCTGTTCCTGCGCGAGACGATGGGCCTCAAACGCGCACCCGAGTTCGAGGCCTGGTTGCAGCGCATGCAGATCACCGACGCGGCGGGCCGGCTGCAACCGTCGTCATCCAGCCGCCTGCTTGCAGACATGAGCGCGTTGAAATCGCTTACCCGATGAGCGGTGACATCGTCACAGCCAGCCCATGGGGCGAATGGCGCACAGCCACCCCGGCTCGGCTTGCGCTCGGCCGCGCCGGCGCAGCGATGCCCACCAGCGAGGTGCTTCGTTTCGGCTGGGCGCATGCGATGGCGCGCAACGCGGTTCACGCCGCACTCGATACCGGGCGGCTCGAATCCGTGTTGCGCGAACAGGGCTGGGACACGCTGCAAGTGCGCAGCCGTGCGCCAGATCGCGCGACCTACCTGCGTCGGCCCGACCTCGGCCGGCAGCTCGACGCGCATGACGCGCAGCGGCTGCGCTCGGGTGCGGCCGGACCCAGCGACGTGTGCATAGTGATTGGCGACGGCCTCTCATCGCTGGCAGTGGAGCGCCACGCCGCTGCGCTTCTCGCTGCACTGCGGCCGCATCTGCCGCCCGGGCTTGCGCTGACACCGGTCGTGATCGCCACACAAGCACGTGTTGCGTTGGCGGACGAGGTGGGGGAGGCCTTCGACGCGCGGGTGGCGATCATGCTGATCGGCGAACGCCCGGGCCTCAGTTCGCCCGACAGCCTCGGCATCTACCTCACGCACACGCCCCGCCGCGGCCGCAACGATGCCGAGCGAAACTGCATTTCGAATGTGCGTCCCGAAGGGCTCGTCTGTTCCACGGCCGCTTTCAAGCTTGCATGGTTGATGCGCGAAGCGCTGCGCCGCGGTCTCACTGGCGTGCATCTCAAGGACGAAAGCGAGCTGGCGGTCCTTGCTTCCACCTCCTCTGGCTAGAAGAACGTGCGGTAAACCGCGTTGATGGAAATCAGACATTTTTGACATAATGGCCAAGTCTCAGGAGTGTTGCCATGATCACCGAATTGCTCAGTCTCGATGACCTGCCTCGTCAAAATGCCTCCCAAGTCAAGAACAAATGGGGCGAAGTGGTACGGCAAGTCCGTCAGACGTGCAGTCTGGCCATCACCAGTCACGCCGCAGTCGAAATGGTGCTGCTCGATGCCGGCACCTATCGGCAATTGACCCAGGATCTCCTGGCCCTCAAGGTGCGGGAGCAGTCGGTTCTGGATGAGTTGGCCGATCGGTTCAACGCGCGGCTGGCCGTGCTGCAGCAGCCCGACGCCGACCAAAAAGTGAGGACGCTGTTCGATGCGAGGGGCAAGCTTGCTTCGCGGCCCAAGGCCGGTGCTTCGTTCTGATGAAGGCTTCTGCTCGCCCTTTCATCTTCGTGCTGGCGGGCGTCAACGGTGCAGGCAAAAGCTCAGTAGGGGGTGCCATGCTGGCTGAGCACGGCCTTACATGGTTCAACCCCGACACCTATGCGCGCGAGTTGGCGGCGCTGCTTGGCTTGAACATAGACGAGGCCAATGGCCGCGCTTGGCAACACGGCCGCTCCCAGCTCGAAGCAGCCATTGCCAATGGCACGAACTACGCTTTCGAAACCACGCTGGGGGCATCGACCATTCCAGAGTTGCTTGTCATGGCCAGCCACACCCACGACGTCATGATGCTGTTTTGCGGCCTGGCTTCGCTGGAGTTGCACCTCCAGCGCGTCAGATCGCGCGTCGGCAGCGGTGGTCATGACATTCCCGAGCACAAGATCCGTGAACGCTGGGTTGCCTCCCGCTTGAACCTCATCCGGCTTTTGCCGCAGTTGGCTCGCCTGCAGGTCTTCGACAACAGTGCCCAGGCAGCCCTTGGGCAGGACATTGCGGATCCGGTGCTGGTGCTCGAGATGGTCCAGGGCCGGATGATGTTCCCCGAGCCGGACAACACGGCGGCTCTGGAGGCGACACCCGCCTGGGCGCGCCCGATCGTGCAGGCAGCCATCGAGCATCAGGCCAGAGCGCTGTCGGCGATCAAAGCTGATGACGCAAAACCGAGCTCAATATCTCCAGCCGGATCTTGAAGAGAAGATCATCTGCATGACACTTGCGCCAAGCCCCGATGCGCGCACCTTGTGGGACAACCGCTGCAAACGCAACAATTGCTGTTCGGGACAGGCATCCACCGACGCGGCCCCAACCTTCCGGGCGAACGCAGGTGACGACATGTCGGGCGGAAAGCATTTCGCCCCGCGATCATCTTGGTCGAGGTGTCGAGCGGTTGCGAATGCCGAAGGGCCGCTGCTATCGGCGGCATGAAGGCCGAGAGAAAGCGCAGCGTTGGCTCGCAGCTCTCGGCGCTGAAAAAACCCAGGGGTGAACCCCGTCGCCACCAGCCTGGGTCTTGCAATGCCCTACCGTACCGCGCAGGTGCGAAACCCGGAAAATACGTCATTACGGTCAGCGATAAAAAAGTTGCGGTAGCACGGGTGTTTCATGTGCGGCGTGGTCGCAAAGGACCCGCCGCGCAGCACCGGTCGGCCGTCGAACCAGGGTTGCGAATAATCGCGGTAGGGATGCGGCGCGAATCCTGGATACGGCCCGAACCGGCTCGCTGTCCACTCCCACACCTCACCCCATTCGAACGCCTCGCCCTGTTCGGCGGCAAGAAACGCGGCGGTTTCCCACTCCGCCTCGGTGGGCAGGCGGCGGCCGGCCCATCGGCACCAGGCCTCGGCCTCGTGCGCCGTGAGGTGCAGGGCCGGTGCTGCCGGATCGAGAGGCGCCCAGCTGCCAAACTGCCATCGTTGCCAGCCGTCACGGGTGTGCCGCAGGTGCATCGGATGGTCTGCCCTTGTGCGCCGCAGCCACTCACGGCCGGCCAGCGTCCAGGCGCCTTCGATCGCGTACCCACCGGCTTCGACGAACGCGAGGTAGGACGCCCAGTTCACCGGCACACGGTCGATGCTGAACGCGGGAACTTCGACAGCGTGCGTGCGCAACTCGTTGTCAAAGGCAAAGCCGGTATCGCCCGCGCCAATGCGTCGCAGGCCGCCCGGCACATTCCAGGTACCCGCTACGCTCGCCACCCGTGGCATCCGGGCTGTCATGGCAGGCCCGAGATCGATGCCGAGACGCTGTGCCATGAAATGCCAGGCTTCGCGGTGCATGTCCTCGTGAAACAGCACAAGCCTGAAGAAATAGAGGTCATCGTCGCCCGTCTTGCCATCGCGCAGCAAAGCCAGCGTCGATTGCCGCACGGCGGCAAGGTAGCCGCGGGTGGCGTCGGGATCCGGCAGCGCCAGTTGCCAGCGCCGGCCATGCGCCACGTTCGATGAGTCGTAGAACGCATCGGCCTGCGGCAGCAGCGATGCGCTGCGGGGGCCGAGCGGATTGCAGGCCGGGCCGAGCGCTCGGTCGCGGTTGCGCAAGAGCCAGAACTCCTCGAACCAGCCGATGTGGCCGAGCTCCCACAGCGGAAGGTTCACGACCGCATCCAGCGCGATGCGCAAGCCATCGGACCCGAGCGCGCGCTCGAAGCCTTCGAACAGGCCCAGCAACTGTTCGCGACCACGGGTGAGGGCCGTCTCTATCTGGGCCGGCCCCGCGCTGCGCATCGCCTCTGCGTGCATCGGCATACGGGCGCGCACGGGCTTGTGCGCCGCTATAAGCTCGGTCATGAATCGCCCTTCGATATGCATCGTCACGCCGGCCCTGGCCCATGCCAACAACGGCAACTGGCAGACGGCCCGGCGATGGTCGCAGATGCTGCGCGAACATTATCGGGTCGACCTGGTCGACCGTTGGGAGGGCCGCACGGCCGATGCGATGGTGGCGCTGCATGCGCGGCGCTCGGCGGAGTCGATCGAACGCTGGACACAAGAGCAGCCGCGCCGTCCCCTCGCAGTGGTGCTGACCGGGACCGATCTCTACCGCGACATCCGGTCCGATGCGAGCGCCCAGCGCTCGCTGGCATTGGCCGATCGGCTGGTCGTACTGCACGAGCGTGCGGTGGACGATCTGCCGGCGCAGTACCGCCACAAGGCGCTCGCGTGTTTCCAGTCGACTTCGACGCGTATGCCGCAGCGCAAGACGCAACGGCATCTGCGCGCTGTCATGGTAGGCCACCTGCGCGCCGAGAAGGCGCCGCGGACGTACTTCGCCGCGGCACGCAGCCTGGCCGGCCGGCCCGACATCCTGCTCGACCATATTGGCGCCGCGCTGGACCCGGCGCTGGGCGCTGAAGCGCTGGCGGTGCAACAAGGTTGCCCGCGCTACCACTGGCTGGGCCCGCTGCCGCACCCGAGTGCACGCCGCCATATACAGGCTGCACATGTGCTGGTGCACACGAGCCTGATCGAAGGCGGTGCCCATGTCGTGATGGAAGCGGTGCGCAGCGGAACGCCGGTCCTTGCCAGCCGCATTGCCGGCAACGTCGGCCTGCTCGGACCGGACTACCAGGGCTACTTCGAGCCGGACGACGCCGGGGGCCTTGCCGGGTTGATCGAACGGTGCCGCGACGACCCGGCGATACTCGGGCGCCTCGGCGCGCAGTGCGCGCTGCGTGCTCCGTTGTTCGAACCCGCCCGCGAGCGTGCGACCCTGCTCGCCCTGCTGGCTGAAATGCTGGAGACCTGCCCATGAATGCCTTACTGTCCGTCCCGCCGGCCCCTCGCCTCACCTCCCTGTCACATGGCGGCGGGTGCGGATGCAAGATCGCGCCGGGCGTGCTGAGCGAAATCCTCAAGAACACCAACCGCATGCCAATGCCTCCCGAATTGCTGGTGGGCATCGAAACGGCGGACGATGCGGCGGTGTACCAGTTGACCGACGACATCGCGTTGATCGCGACGACGGATTTTTTCATGCCGATCGTCGACGACCCCTTCGATTTCGGCCGCATCGCGGCAACCAACGCGATCAGCGACGTGTATGCCATGGGCGGCAAGCCGATCCTGGCGCTTGCGCTGGTCGGCATGCCGATCGGCGTGCTGTCGACCGACGTGATCGGCAAGATCTTGGAGGGTGGCGAGTCGGTGTGCCGGGAGGCCGGTATCCCGATTGCGGGCGGGCACACGATCGACTCGGTCGAAGCGATCTACGGGCTGGTGGCGCTCGGCGTGGTGCACCCGAAACGGGTCAAGCGCAACGCGGATGCCAAGCCCGGCGACCGCTTGGTGCTCGGCAAGCCACTGGGAGTGGGCGTGCTTTCAGCAGCGCTAAAAAAGGAACTGCTGTCGGCCGAAGGCTATGCGCAGATGATCGCGACGACAACCCAGCTCAACACGCCCGGCCCCGACCTGGCCGGCCTCAACGGCGTGCATGCGTTGACCGACGTGACCGGTTTCGGATTGGCCGGTCATCTGCTGGAGTTGGCGCGTGGCGCCAACGCCGGTGTGGCGATCGACTGGACGAACGTACCACTGCTTGCCGGCGTGCGCGAACTGGCGGCGCAAGGCATGGTGACGGGTGCGTCGGAGCGCAACTGGGCTGGCTACGGTGCCGAAGTTCGTTTGCCTGCCGACTTCGCAGCCGCTGAGCGAGCACTGCTGACCGACCCCCAGACCAGCGGTGGTCTGCTGGTGTCGTGCCACGCCGACGCGGTCGCCGATGTGCTCGCTGTATTTCGCCAGCACGGCTTCGATTCGGCGGCCGTGATCGGTGAAGTCGTCGGTCGCGGCAAGGATAGTGAACGCTTGATTGTTCGGTGAACAGGCCAGCGGCGCAAAGAAGCCTTCGGTGACCTTGCGATGGGCGCCAGCGTGCAACGATCGACGCGACGCGAAGTCGCGCCGCCCGGCACCGCCAGATCGATGGCTCGTGGCTTCATCGCCGGCAGTGGCTTTGACCTCCGCAGCCGGCACATGCCCTTCGAGCACGTAGCGTAGCCCTCCAGGGATAGCGGTATGGCAGCTTCCGAAGCGCTCCTGCTGCCCAGCCGCCTGCGAATGCCGGGGGTTATCGTTGGACTCCGTCACCTGGACAGTAAAGCTGATGGCGAGTAGAAATTCAGGCGCACCGCGCAGTACGCGCGAGACCGGCAACGATGTCCGCGAGACGAAGCTCGTCGCCGGCGTCCGGATGTGGTTCTAACCAGGGTGCGCCATGAACAAGACGATCCAACACGTTGTTGCGACGACGCTGGTTCTGGCAGGGGCGGCCGTGGCCGCCTTCGCGGTATTTACTTGGTCGGGTCTGTACAACTTTGCAGCCGACGATCCTCATACCACCTTGGTACGCTCCACCCTGGAGACTCTGCGCGAGCGGTCGATCGAGACGCGTGCGGCGAAGTTGACCGTCCCCGACCTGTCCGATCCAGCACGCGTTGTTCAAGGTGCGGGCAACTACAGCGCCATGTGCGCGGGGTGCCACCTGACCCTGGCGTACAGTGCAGCGAACTCAGCGACGGGCTCTATCCCCAGCCGCCCAATCTGACCAGGGAGAAAGTAGGCCCCGGGCAGGCTTTCTGGACCATCAAGCACGGCATCAAGGCCTCCGGCATGCCGGCATGGGGCAAGAGCGTGGACGACGAGTCCATCTGGAACCTGGCTGCTTTTTTGCAGAAACTGCCGCAGCTCGACAAGACCCACTATGACCAACTGGTGGCGCAGAGCGGCGGACATTCGCATGGCGGCGAGATGCACGGCCACTCGCACAACGATGCAGAGGCGTCCGGGGCCAACATGCACCACGGGCACGAGCAGGGGGAAGCAACGGCTGCCGCACCCCATGGGGAGAGTGAAGCTCAAGGAAAAACGACCACCCACACCCATGCGGACGGCAAGCAACACGTCCATGGGCACTCTCCGTCAGGGGCTGTGGCAGCGCCTCACGGCGCACACACAGGCGCGCACTCCGAGTAAGACGCTTCTCGGACCGTTCGCAAGTCATGCGTGGGAGTGACATCCCCTTGGACAGTGCGTGTATGGACGCGCTGCCCTTGACCTTCTCATGATGTCAACGTTGACACTGGGTACTTCTCACCAAGGGGGTACCCCATGATCAGTTTCCAAGTGAACGACATGACTTGCGGTCACTGTGCCGGCCGCATCACCCGGGCCCTCCACGCCGTGGACCAGAATGCCCAGGTGCGCATCGATCTGGCAGCGCATCGCGTGGAGATTGAACCGGGCGCGGCTCATGCCGATGCGCTGGGCAAGGCCATCAAGGAGGCTGGCTACATGCCCGTCGCCGTCGGCAACCCTGCCGGCCCGTCCCTCGCAAACGCTGCGCCGACCCGCAAGGGATGCTGCTGCGGTTGATTGCCTGCAGGCAAGGCGCCGCAAGGGCGGGCAACAGGTTGACCGCCCCCGCAGCTTCAGCTGAGAAGCTACAGCGAAGGAGTGAATTTCATGGAAACGCCAGCAGTCCCCAGCACCGCCAGCCATTCTTTCCACCATCCACCGGTGCCGCCGCCCGCCGGTGAGCTCAAGGACCCGGTCTGCGGGATGACGGTGACTACCCGATCGCCGCACCTTCTGGAGCACGAGGGCGAGCAGGTTCACTTCTGCAGTGAGGGCTGCAAAACGAAGTTCGCGGCGAATCCGGAAAAGTACGCAAGGCCCGCTTCGGATTCCGTTGCTGCGCCGACGGTGGCGGAGCCGCACGCCCACGGGGTCGTCTACACCTGCCCCATGCATCCGGAAATCCGTCAGGATCATCCCGGCAATTGCCCCAAGTGCGGCATGACGCTGGAGCCCGAGACACCGAACCTCGACGAAGGAGAGAACCCCGAGTTGCTGAGCTTCAAGCGACGTTTCATCTGGACGCTGCCGCTCACCGTGGTCGTCACCGTGCTCGCAATGGCCGGGCACAGGCTGCAATGGTTCGAGATGGACACGCAGAGCTGGATCGAACTCGCACTCACTCTGCCGATCGTGCTGTGGGCGGGCTGGCCGTTTATTGAACGCGCCGTCCAGTCCGTGGTCAACCGCAGCCCGAATATGTGGACGCTGATCGGGCTGGGGACCTCCGCCGCGTTTGTCTACAGCGTCGTTGCCACGGTGGCGCCGGGCGTGTTTCCCGCTTCGTTCGTCTCGATGGGTCGTGTCTCGGTCTACTTCGAAGCGGCAGCGGTGATCATCTCGTTGACCTTGCTCGGGCAGATTCTTGAGCTCAAGGCGCGCTCGCAGACCTCAGCCGCGATCAAGTCCTTGTTGGGTCTGGCGCCCAAAACCGCGCGCCGGATCGATGCCGATGGCAGTGAGGAGGATGTGCCCCTGAACCACGTCCATGTCGGCGACAGACTGCGCGTGCGCCCCGGTGAAAAGGTGCCTGTCGACGGCGTGGTGACCGAAGGCGCCAGTGCCGTCGATGAGTCGATGCTCACCGGCGAGCCGTTGCCGGTGAGCAAGCGGGTCGGAGACAAGCTCATCGGCGCGACCCTCAACACGAACGGGGCGCTCGTGATGCGCTCCGAGCGGGTCGGATCGCAAACCGTGCTCGCGGGCATCGTGCAGATGGTCACGCAGGCCCAGCGCTCCAGGGCGCCGATGCAGCGCATGGCCGACCGGGTGGCGGGCTACTTTGTCGTGACCGTCATCGGCCTCGCGGTGCTGACGTTCTTCGCATGGGGGTTCTTCGGCCCCGACCCGAGCTGGGTGTATGGGCTGATCAACGCGGTGGCGGTGCTCATCATCGCCTGCCCCTGCGCGCTGGGCTTGGCGACGCCCATGTCGATCATGGTGGCCACGGGCAAGGCTGCCACCCAGGGTGTGCTGTTCCGCGATGCCGCGGCGATCGAGAACTTCCGCAAGGTGGACACGCTCATCGTGGACAAGACCGGGACACTGACGGAAGGCAGGCCGCAATTCGAGCGGGCCGTGGCTGCTGCCGGCTTCACGGAGGGCGCAGTGTTGCGCCTTGCAGCGAGCCTCGACCAGGGCAGCGAGCATCCCCTGGCCGAAGCCATCGTGCGAGCGGCCCGCGAGCGCGGACTCGTGCTTGAGAAGGCCGATGGCTTCGAATCCAGCAGCGGCATCGGCGTCAGCGGCAGCGTGGGCGGCAAGCAGCTGGCCCTTGGCAACACGGCGCTGATGACCCAGCTCGGCGTGGCAGTCGCCACGCTCAAGCCCCAGGCCGAAGCCATGCGTGCCGAAGGGGCCAGCGTGATGTTCCTGGCGGTGGACGGCCGGACAGCGGGCTTGTTGGCAGTGTCCGATCCGCTCAAGGCCACCACTGCGGAAGCGCTCGCCGCCTTGAAGGCGTCCGGCCTGCGGGTGATCATGGCGACAGGCGATGGCCTGACCACGGCGAAGGCGGTCGCCACCCGACTGGGCATCGAGGAAGTCCATGGCGAGGTCAAGCCCGCCGACAAACTGGCGTTGGTGAGCCAGCTGCAGCAGGAGGGGCGCGTCGTGGCGATGGCAGGCGACGGCATCAACGATGCGCCGGCGCTGGCCAAGGCCGACGTGGGCGTGGCGATGGGGACCGGCACCGACGTCGCGATGAACAGCGCCCAGGTGACGCTGGTCAAAGGGGACCTGCGGGGGATCGCGCAAGCCCGGCTGATCTCCGATCAGACCGTTGCCAACATGAAGCAGAACCTCGCTTTCGCGTTCGTCTACAACGCCCTGGGCATTCCGTTGGCTGCCGGGGTCCTGTTTCCGTTCACGGGCTGGCTGCTGTCACCGATGATCGCCGCGCTGGCCATGAGCCTGAGTTCGGTATCCGTCATCTCCAACGCGCTGCGCCTGAGGGGAACTCGGCACGCAGACCCCAAGCCCGCTGCGCGGCCGTGAGCATCGGGAAGCTCGCGAGATCCCAGGGCGACTTCTCGCACCCGCAGCTCGTCATCCGTTGTCGTCCCAAGGATTGAGCAGCGGCACGCGGGTCTTCGCATAGTCCGCGGTGTCGCGCGTCACCACGGTCAGCCCATGGTGCAGCGCGGTCGCCGCGATGATGAGGTCCGGCTGCGAAAACGTATGCCCGCCCTTGCGGCCCTCCTCCACCAGCAGCCGCCACTTGAGCATGACGTCTTCGCTGATCGGCAGCACCCGCTGCTCGAACATCGGCCGCACTCTCAGCTGGAGCCAGTCGTGCAGCTCGGCGCGCCGGCCAGCGTCGGCCACCAGCTCGATGCCGAAGCGGATTTCGGCCAGCGTCACGACGCTGACGAACAAATGGTCGAGCGGCTGCGCCGCGACCAGCGCCACCACCTTGGGCTCGGGCCTCGGGCGGCGCAGCTCCGAGAGGATGTTCGTGTCCAGCAGCCAGCCGGTCACAGGCTCACGTCCCGCACGGGCATGGGAGCTCTCGGCGGCGCGATGTCGATGTCGCGATAGGGCGAGGCCTGCAGGGCCTCGATGAGCGCTTGGCCGCTCTGGTCGCCTTGAAGCCGCCGGAATTCCTCGACGGCGATGACGACGACCTCGTCGCGTCCGTGCACGGTGACGTGCTGCGGGCCCTCGCTGCGGACGCGCCGCACAAGCTCGCTGAAGCGCGCCTTGGCGTCCTGCAGGAGCCAGTGGCCGGGTAGCGCGGACGAACGCGGGTTGGGCTGCGGTGCAGGGCGCCCAGAAAGTCTACTAGTCATTCTGACCAGAATACCACGGAGCAGCTACTGGCTTCAAGTAAAAGCCTAATTGCTTGGCACGACTCATTCACGACTCATAAAGGACATTGTCAGTCGCTGTCGGACCCTCATGCTCTGAGCACGCCCAGAGGTCCAGACTCGGCCACAAGCTGTCTGTCGCAAATGTCCAGCTCGCGGCGGTCGAGCGCGAACCCGGGCGCGTGTCGTAGGTGCAAGAGGGTCAGCACCAAGCTACCTGTTGGGGAGCCGCGCGCGGTAGTTTCCCTAAGTCGTACATTCCCGCTACGATTCGTGCTCTAGCCACCGGCCCACAAACACGAGGAGCCCGGACCATGCAGATCCAACCGTTTGTAGTGACTCCCAAGGACTACGCCCGCTCTCTCAATGTGGTCGGTGAGAAGATCACGGTGTTGGCCTCGAAGACGGCAACGCAAGGCTACGAAATATTTCGGCAGGAGGGCGACGAAGGAACCGGCCCACCCCCACATAGCCACGACTGGGATGAGTCTTTCTATGTGGTCAACGGCACCGTCGAAATCAGCTATCCGAACAGGACCGTCACTGCCACCCCCGGTACGCTCGTTCACCTGCCTGCGGGCACGGTGCACAGCTTTCGTTTCGGCGCCGGAGGCGGCCAGA
>JAQGLP010000125.1 GCA_028292835.1 Variovorax sp. | reverse complement strand
GAAGTCCTGCAGCGCGAGCTCGCTGCCGCTCATGCCGAAAGGGAGCTCATCAGCCAGAAAATGGCCGAAGAGGTGGCGGCGCGCAACGCCGCACAGCAGGAGGCCACGAAGCGCAGGGTGGCGCTCGAAGCGGAAGTCGACCAGCTCAGGGATCGGCTTGATGAAATCGCCCCTCTGCCCGATACCGAGTCCACGAGCCAGTTGGGCCGGCTGCAACGCCCCCTTGCATGGGTCAGGGCAAGACGGATGAAATTCCGCGGCGTTACGGCCGCGCTCGCAATCGGGCTCGGACTCGGCGCCGGTGCGGTAGGATGGTGGAACCACACGAGGCCCTTGCCGCCCCAGGAGAGCCAGGTTGCGGAAACCCCCGTCCACAAGGCATCAGGCTCCTCGGTTGCGGAAGTTCCGTTGACTGTTTCCCAGCCGCCGACGCCTCCCGCGATCAGTGCGGCCAACCTCGAATCCCGGATTCAAGCTGCCTTCACGCAACAGGGACTGCCGCCGTCGGTGCGCGTCCAGGAAGGATTGACGGGCGTGAGTATCGACGACGAGATGGTCGGTGCCGAGCAGCGTGCCAAGGCGGATTTGATCGTTCGTTCGGCCTTCGCCGGGGCTGGCCTGCCTGAACCGAGCATCGAACACCTGATGTCGCGCGAGGCGCCGACGACGGGGAGCAGGCGCCCGCCCGCGGCAGCGGCGAACCGCTCGGGCGACCCCCAGGTGGGAGTGGAGAACGACGCTCCTCTCGCTGCGGGCGAAAGGCGCAATCCGGAAGAGGAACGGTCCGTCCCAACGGCAAAAAATGGGGGTCGTTCCAGAACCGATGCCGTCGCCACGACCCGGGCGGTGCCGCATATCGCTTCGAGGTCTGCGGCGACGGGGTACGCGAATCCCCCGAAGAGTTTGGAGGCGTCGTGCAGGCAGCAATTGCACGAGCCGATCTGGGATCCGCGGCGACCCTGGCATCTGACCAGCTGCATGAAGCAGGAATGCTGCCGGCAAGGCGTGCCCAAGAACGAAGAGTGCCGGGCATTCAATCAGCGCTACCCCATGAACTGTTCGTGACCGCGCAAGCCGGCGTTGCGGCATGACTCGGGATTGAAGCGGGCTTGTCCGCCGTGCGATCTTGTCCAAGTTCCAGGGGTGTGCTTCATCAGGTCCGCCACCGTTAGGATTCGGTGATGAGCATTCTCATCGGCACTGCCTCCTGGACCGACAAGACCCTCGTCGAGTCGGGCACCTTCTACCCTCCGGAAGCCAGGAGCGCCGAGGCGCGGCTGCGCTACTACGCGAGCCAGTTCCCCATGGTCGAGGTCGACTCCAGCTACTACGCCATCCCGTCGGCCACCAATGCCCAGCTGTGGGCCGAGCGCACGCCTGCGGATTTCATCTTCAACGTCAAGGCGTTTCGCCTCTTCACGGGCCACCCCACGTCCCCGACGGTGCTGCACAAGGATCTGCGCGAGGCGCTCCCCGCGTCGTCCAAGAAGCTGCTCTATCAGCGGGACATTCCGCCCGATATCCTGGATGAACTCTGGCGGCGCTTCATCCAGGCGCTGGCGCCGCTGCGCAACGCGGGCAAGCTCGCCGCCGTTCACTTCCAGTTCGCCCCCTGGATCCTGCGCAACCGCGACGGCCATGCGTTCGTTCAGGAATGCGTCGAGCGCATGGCGGACCACTTGCTGGCCGTCGAGTTCCGCAACAAGACCTGGTTCGATGCCGAGCACACCGCCAGCACGCTGGAATTCGAGCGCGAGCTCGGCGTTGCCCATGTCGTGGTGGACGGGCCGCAGGGCTTCGCCAACAGCGTGCCGCCCGTGTGGGACATCACCTCCACCCGGCTGGCCGTCGTGCGCCTGCACGGGCGCAACCACGAAACCTGGAACATCAAGGGCGCGGCCGCTTCCGAGCGCTTTAACTACGACTACAGCGACGACGAACTCGCCAGCCTCGTGCCCGACCTGCGCACGCTGGAGCGCCGTGTGGAGATGCTGCAGGTTATCTTCAACAACAACAACGGCGACCAGGGCCAGCGCAATGCGCGCACCTTGATGGCGCAACTCCTGGAAGGGACTCGCAGGTAGCCGACTGACCGGGTGGGCGGGAGCAGGGCGCGGACGAAGGTCTTCGGAAGCCGTTCCGACGGGCTGTCTCATCATTCGCCGAACCGCCTCCTTGCGCACCTGTCGCTGAGACTTGCATCGCGGTCGAGCGCCACCGCGCCACCCTGGCGCTTGTCATCGGTGTAGGAAAACGTTTACAGCTTGGCGGCCAGGCGGTCGGAAAATTCGTTGCTGCTGCTCGGGGAGCCTGGCGACGCAGGGCCGGAATTTCAGGCGAGGCCCGGGCTGTGGAAGAGGAATTGCAGTCGAGGCGTCAGCCGAACGGGTGGGCGTCAATCTCTTCACAAGAACACCAGGGAGACAGTCGCGTCATGTTGCGAAGGACCTGTATGACCCGCCAGATTCGGCAGCGCTCGCCCAGGCTTTTCGGCCCAGTTCAACAGCGGTTGTGTCAAAGCCACACCCGAAGGCGTCACTTGTAAACATCATTGTTAACTAGTACCGAAGTGTGAGAATATTCTTACGTGACGGCTGAGACTTTGCTGTCAACTGGTTCAGAACCTAACTGATCATCACTTTGGAGAAGATGCCGTGAACGAAATGGAAATTGGCGCCGCTGTAACTCGCTTGATGGACTGGGTGGACCACTACCTGCATTGCGAACTCGATCACGAATACGATCACGACCGCCCCCAAACGGCACGCACGTTGCTGCAAGCTGCGATTCGTCAGGAATTGCTGCAGTCCAGAGCATCGGCGCCGACCTCGGCAGAAATGCACTAAGGCGGGCGTGCATGACCCGGTCGACCTTCGGTTGAGACTGCACGCCATTGTTTTGAAGAAGGCGGCCCGGTCGTAGAACCGCGAGGCCGCACCTTGATCTTGCGATTCATGCGCCCGTCCCACGGCAGGCGGTCCGCCGACTCCGGGTGCAACGCACCCGAGCCTTAACCTCTCAGACCCAAGCCTGAGCCAGCCCGGACGCGGGCCGGGCAGTGTCAAAGCGCCGCCGTCAAGCCCAGCCGCAAGGTGCGGGGCGTGCCCGGGAAAAGGTAGACATGGCCAAACTGATAGGGCGATTCCTTCCAGTAGCGCTTGTCGAACACGTTCTCGACCCCCAGGGTCCAATTCAGCCGGGTACCCTGGAATTGCGTCTCGTAGCGCAGCGCCGCATCGAAGCGCGTCCACGCAGGCAGCGTGATCGAGCCGTCGGGCAGTACGCTGCGGCGCCCCTCGTGCGACAACTGGCCCTGCAACTCCAGCCCCGGTACGGCGGCGACGCGCCAGACGGCCTGCGCGCGCACCACCTGTGCGGGCACGTTGGTCGGACGCTGGCCGTTGGTGGCGGGCTCCAGCAGGCTGCCCTCGCGCCGCGCGTTGAGCAGCGTGACACCGCCGGCCAGCCGCCACGGGCCCTGGCTCCACTGCGCGCTGGCCTCCAGGCCCCGGTGCCGGGCGCTGCCGTCGTAGGCGCCTTCGCAGGGGGTGATGCCGAGCCGGCCGCAGGCGTCGAGATTGGTCATGGGGCGGCTGATGTCGAAATACGCCACCTGCCAGCCCAGCGTGTCCCGTCCTCCCTACAGGCCCAGCTCCCACTGGCGCGATGCGAGCGCGGGCAGGGCGACGCCGGCGTTGCTGTATTGCGAGGCCCTGTTGGGAACCACCTGCGATTCCACGCCCTTGCCCCAGCTCGCGTAGGCCATCAGCCCCGGCTGGAGCGCGTAGCTGGCCGCCAGCCAAGGGGTCGTCAGGCTTTGCGTGTAGCCGGTCGGGCCCGTGCCGTCGGTGAGTACGCTGTCGCGGTCCAGCCGCGTGTGGCGCACGCCCAGCCAGGTCGTGAAGCGGTCGTTCCAGCGGATGGCATCCTGCACCGACAGCTCGGTGCTGCGCTCGTCGCGGTTCGTGTTGGGGCTGGAAAGCGTTGGGTCGGCTGGCACGATCGCCGTGCCCAGGATATTGCCGGTGCCCACGAGGTTGTAGGCCTGGTCCTGGAAGCGGTTGCGCACGCGGCTTTCGGTGAGGCCGAAGGCCAGCGCGTGGCGCACGCTGCCGGTGGTCACGCTGCCTTTCAGGGCCAGGTTGCCGGCGATCAGGCGACGCCGTTCGTTCTCGCTGCGGAAATCGTAGAAATCGAAGGTGCCGTCCGAGCAGTAGCGGTCGAAATTGCCCTCGGCACTGCAGCCGAAGGCGTAGGCCAGCCGGTCGTCGGTCTTCAGGCGCTGCGAGCCGAGTTGCGCGCTCCAGCGCCATTCGGCGTTGAGCGCCTGCGTGAAGCGCAGCGTGCCGGTTAGCGCATCGAACACCGAGGGCTGCGACCACGCTTGGTTGTTGAGGTTGATGCGCGGGTCGACCGGCGGCGGCAAGGCATTGCCGAGAAGGCTGTAGCCGTTCTGGCTGGGCTGCGCCTTGTGGCTGTATTCGATTTCGGCCTCCAGCAGCGAGTCGCGCGTGACGCGCCAGTCGGCCGCGAGCGAGAAGAGGTTGCGGTTGCCGTCGAGGTTGTGGGTGAGCGGCTTCAGGTTCTCGTTGGCCACGTTGAGCCGGTAGCCGAACTCGCCCTCGGCGCCGAAGCGCCCGCCCAGGTCGATGGCGCCCAGCACGCTGCCGCGGCTGGTGGTTTCCAGGCGCACCTCGCGCAGGTCGCGCTCGGTCGGGCGCTTGACGACATAGTTGACCAGTCCGCCCGGCGCGCTGGTGCCCGCCTGGATGCCGCTGGTGCCGCGCAGGATCTCGACGCGCTCCTTGTTGTCGAGCGGAATCGACGTCTCGGCGCTGATCGGCAGGCCTTCGCGCCGATAGTTGAAGCGGTTGTCCAGCACGAAGCCGCGCACCGACAGGTAGTCCCAGTAACCGGGCGAGTTGTAGGCGTCGGTGACCGAGGCGTCGAACTGCGTCAGGTCGGCCAGGCGCCGCGCGCCGCTGGCCCTGAGCTGTTCGCTGCCGATCACGGTGGCCGACAGGGGCACTTCGCGCAGCGGCAGGTCGCCGAAGCCGCTGACCTCGGCCTGCGGCGGCGCGGTGCGTTCGTCGACCGTGACCTGCGGCAGCGAGGCGTCCTGCGCGCAGGCGGCGCCTGCTATCAAAAAGAGAGCTGAAACCGCACGCGGGATGGGAGCCAAGGCCCGATTTGACTTGTATTTTCTGGCGAACTGGATGGGGGCCACGACATTCTTTCGACGCAATGGCAGGGCGGCCTGTACAGCCCGTGTGGCTGACGAGAGGGCAGCCGGGCTGGTGACATGCTTCCCTGCGCGAGGATGATCTCAATCAGGTTCAAAGGGACTTTCTCAGTCCGTCGCGCTGCCCTGCGGCCGCGGGAAGGACACCCCTAGCGATGGCCCGCCGGACGTGGCCGGGCCGGGCAGGATTGTAAAGGCGTGGCGCTGCGTTCAACGGCCCAGCGCGGCCTGGAAGCGCGCGACCTCGGCCTCGGGCGAGGCGGCCGCGACCAGCGCACGTACCACGGCCACCGAGCCGACACCGCTGGCCAGCACCTCGGGCAGCGCGGCCAGGTCGATGCCGCCGATGGCGACAAGGGAGTGGTGGCGCAGCAGCCGCGCGTAGGCCGCCAGGCGCGCCGTGCCCTGCGGCGCGGTGGCCATGCGCTTGAGTGTGGTCGGGAAGACGGCGCCGAGCGCGATGTAGCTGGGGCCGAGCGCGTCGGCGCGCAGCATCTCGGCGTAGCCGTGGGTGCTCAGGCCGAGCCGCAGGCCGGCCGCGCGGATCGCGTCGAGGTCGGCGGTGTCGATGTCTTCCTGACCCAGGTGCACGCCGTAGGCGCCGCAGGCGATGGCGGCCTGCCAGTGGTCGTTGATGAAGAGGCGCGCGCCGGTGCCCGCCACCGCCGCGATCGCCGCGCGGACTTCGCGCAGGACGGCCGCCGCGTCGTCGGACTTGAAGCGCAGCTGCAGCGTCGGCACGCCGGCGCGTGCCAGGCGGGCGACCCAGGCCGCATCGGGCAGCACCGCGTAGAGCCCGAGCGATGCCGGGCAGCGCGCGAAAGCGTCGTCGCGCGGCCAGGGGCGCAGGCCGAAATCGGCGGGCTCGTCGGGCCAGGCCGCGGGGTCGAAGCCCAGCCGTGCGGCGCGTACCTCGAAGGCCTGGGCCAGGCACTCGGCATCGGACGCGATGAAGCCGAGCCGCAGGCAGGCCACCTTGGCGGCACGGTAGACCGGCTCGTAGCGCGTGAAGTCGGCTGCCAGGATGGCCGGACCCCCGGGTGCATCGGATGCGGCGCCAAAACGCGCCGCGTGGGCCTCGAAGATCGCCTGCGCCTCAGGCGTCTGGATGCTGGGCGCGACGGAGCCGGCTGGGTGCGTGTCGGGAGTCATGTTTGGTGCCAGAAAGGGGTGCCGAGGACCGGCGTGCTGGGCTGGGCCGCATCCTGCGCGGCCATGGTGCCGGCCCGCCAGGCGGCGCGGCCGGCGGCCGTCGCGTCGGCGAAGGCGCTGGCCATGGCGACCGGGTCCTGCGCCAGCGCCACCGCGGTGTTGAGCAGCACGCCGTCGTAGCCCCATTCCATGACCTGGCAGGCGTGCGAGGGCAGGCCCAGTCCCGCGTCCACGATCATCGGCACGGCCAGCCGTTCGCGCAGCACGCGCATGGCATACGGATTGGCCGGGCCGCGGCCGGTGCCGATGGGCGCGGCCCAGGGCATGACGGCCTCACAGCCGGCATCGACCAGCCGCTGGCACACCACCAAATCCTCGGTGCAGTAGGGCAGCACCTTGAAGCCGTCGCGGATCAGCAGCGACGCTGCCTCGACCAGGTTGAGCGTGTCGGGCTGCAGGGTGTAGTCGTCGCCGATCAGCTCCAGCTTGATCCACGGCGTCTCGAACACCTCGCGCGCCATCTGCGCGGTGGCGATCGCTTCCCGCACGCTGTGGCAGCCGGCGGTGTTGGGCAGCACCGGCACGTCCAGCCGGCGCAGCAGCGTCCAGAAACCCGACGCGGCGTCGTCGTTGCCGCCGAGCGCCGTTTGCTGGCGCCGCAGGCTGGCCGTCACCATGGCGGGGCGCGCGCGCATCACGGCGGCTTCGAGCACGGCGGGCGAGGGGTAGCGCGAGGTTCCCAGCAGCAACCGGCTGCGGAAATGCTCGCCGTACAGGCTCAGGCCGGTGTCGGCCTCCGCGGAGGCGCCAGGGCCGGCCGGAACAGGGATGGAGCTTGTCTTCATGGAGGGTGCTTTCATCCGCCGGTCACGGGCGCGATCAGTTCGATGCGGTCGCCTTCGGCCAGCGGGGTGGTGACGTAGGCGGTGCGCGGCACGAACGCCTTGTTGACGGCGGCGGCATAGGGTGGCCTGGGCCGGGCCTGCGCGATGGCGTCGGCCAGCGTGGCGCCTTCCTGCAGTTCGCTGGGGTGGTCGTTGATCAGGATGTTCATCGATCGGCGTCTTTCAGTGTTTCACGGGGTCGTCTGCGTGTTGCGGGGCCGACTCGATCGCCACCTGCAGCCGCCCGGCGGTGGCGCTGGCCCCGGTGTGCACCAGCTCCAGCGCGGCGTCGAGCAGCGCCGGGGCGATCATGAAGCCGTGGCGGTACAGGCCGTTGACCTGCAGCGTGCGCGGCCCCAGCCAGCGCAGCGCGGGCAGGTTGTCGGGCAGGGCGGGGCGGCATTGCGTCGCCATCTCGATCACGCGCGCCTCGGCGAAACCGCTGTGCACGGTGTAGGCGGCGCTCAGCAGTTCGAGCGCGGAGCGGGCGCTCACGGGCGAGAAGTCCTCGGCCTCGATCTCGGTGGCGCCGACCACGAAGACCTGGCCGGGCTTGGGGGCGATATAGAGCGGGTAGCGCGGGTGCAGCAGGCGCGTCGGACGCGTGAGCCGCACCTCGGGTGCGTGCAGCCGGATCACCTCGCCGCGCACGCCGCGCAGCGCGGCCCAGTGCGCCCGCGCACCGAGGCCGCGGCAGTCGAACACCCAGGCCGGCCCGCCC
>JAQGLP010000100.1 GCA_028292835.1 Variovorax sp. | reverse complement strand
GGGCTGGCGCTGGCGACGAAGGCCGCGACACGCTGCCCCGCCCTGCGCACCGCTTCGACCAGGCGCGGGTCGCCGGCCGCCGCGCCCCACAGCGCCGTCTCGGCGCAGAAGGCCGCGACCGGGTCGGCGGCATCGCAGAGGGCGTGGGCGGCGGCGGGGTCCATGCCCTGGTCCTGGTACGCATAGGGCAGTTCGCCGCGATGCCAGCGCTGCAGGAAGGCCAGGAACAGCGCCGGCAGCATGGCCACGCTGTCGATGGGCTCCCCGCGCGCGAGCCGCTCGCGCACCGTCGGGGCGATGAAGCCGGGGATCTTCGAGAAGCCGTCCATCGCCACGCGCTGGTTGGTGTCTCGGATCGCCGGGTTGCCGAAGCGCTCCAGCACCACGTCGCGGTAGGCCGGCAGGTCGACCGGGCTCGGCGCACCAGATGTCGTCAAGCAGGGAATGACGTCGTCGGTCACGTAGTTGTAGGCCATGCGCCGGATCGCCGGGGTGTGCGTGCCTTCGTGGATGAACTGCAGCCCGATCAGCGTGCCGGCCCAGGCGATGCAGCTGTGGGTGGCGTTGAGCACGCGGATCTTGGCCTCTTCGTAGGGCGCCACCGAGTCGACCAGCTGCACGCCCACGCGCTCCCAGTCGGGCCGACCGGCGACGAAATCGTCCTCGATCACCCACTGGATGAAGCTCTCCGCGCCGACCGGCGCCGCATCGTCCCAGCCCGTGGCCCGGCGCACGCGCTCGCGCAACTCGGGCGGCGGCCGGGGCGTGATGCGGTCCACCATGGCGTTCGGACAGGTGGTGTGCGCCAGCGCCCAGTCGCGCAGCGCGAGGTCGCCGGCGCGCTCGATGAATTCGAGCAGCCCGCCGCGAAAGCGCTCGCCGTTGTGGCGCAGGTTGTCGCAGTTGAGCAGCGTGAGCGGCCCCGCCCCGGCGTCGCGGCGGGCCCGCAGGATGGCGCACACCGCGCCGTAGACCGTGTGGCCCGCCTCGCCCCGACGCGCCCGGTCGATGTCGACCGCCAGCTCGGCGAAGGACAGGTCCAGCCTGCCGCCGGCGTCGAGGTAGTACCCCGCCTCGGTGACGGTGAAGGAGACGATGCGCGTGGCCGGGTCGGCGCCACGGGCGACCACGCTGGCGAGTGTCGGCTCATACGGCAGCACCTCGCGGATCGACGCGATGCGCTGGTAGCCGTAGACGCCCTCCGGGGTGACGGTCTCAAGCGTGTAGGCGCCTCCCTGCGCGCGCAGCGCGGAGAGCACGTCGTCCATGTCGGGGCGCAGGTTCGCGCCCGAGATCGACCAGCGCGTGTCGCCGGCGTCGATCAGACGCTGCAGATAGACCGCCTGGTGGGCGCGGTGAAAGGAGCCCAGCCCCAGGTGAAGCACCACCAGGGAAAAGGCGGGGGACGGCGCTGCTGCGAGAGTCACGTCGAATCCTTCGGGCGGGGAGTCAGGCGGCGACCGTCTGTCCGGCGCTGTTGAACAGATGAAGCACCGAGGGGTCGAGTTCGACACCCACGTCGTCGCCCACGCGCAGCGGCGTGCGCTCGTTCTGGCGCGCGATGAGCGGCGTGCCGGCGACATCGACGTGGATCAGCGTGTCGGCGCCGAGCGCCTCGACCAGGTCGACGCGGCCCGGCACGCCGGCGCCGCGGTCCGCGTGCACGCGCAGTCCCTCGGGCCGCACGCCGAGAAAGCCGCCCTCGGGCAGGCGCCCGCGGGTCTGCGCCGAGAAGCTCGGGATGGCGTTGGCGGCGATCATGTTCATCGACGGCATGCCGATGAACTGCGCGACGAATTGGTTGGCCGGGCGGTCGTAGAGGTCGAGCGGCGTGCCGACCTGCTCGATCAGCCCGTCCCTGAGCACCACGACGCGGTCGGCCAGCGTCATCGCCTCGACCTGGTCGTGCGTCACGTAGATGGTGGTGGCGCCGAGCGCGACGTGCAGCTTGTGGATCTCGACGCGCGTGTTGCCGCGCAGCGCCGCGTCCAGATTCGACAGCGGCTCGTCGAACAGGAACACCTTGGGCGCGCGCACGATCGCGCGTCCGATCGCCACGCGCTGGCGCTGGCCGCCCGACAGCTCCTTGGGCGTGCGGTCGAGGTAGGCGGTGAGGTTGAGGGTGCGCGCCGCGTGGTCGACCTTTTTCCTGATCTCGTCCTTCGGCACGTTGGCGAGCTTGAGCGCGAACGACATGTTGTCGGCCACGCTCATGTGCGGGTAGAGCGCATAGCTCTGGAACACCATCGCCAGATCGCGCTTGCCCGAGGGCATGTGGGTGATGTCCCTGCCGTCGAGCAGCAGGCTGCCGCTGGTGATCGGCTCCAGTCCCGCGACCAGCCGCAGCAGCGTCGACTTGCCGCAGCCCGAAGGGCCGACGAAGACGATGAACTCGCCTTTTTTGATCTCCAGGTCGATGCCCTTGATGATGTGCGCGTCGCCGAAGCTTTTCTTGATGTTGCTGAGCTGGAGGTAGGCCATGTGCGTGTCTTCCTTTTCCGCTTTCATTTCACGGCGCCGAAGGTCAGGCCCTGCACCAGTTGCTTCTGGCTGAACCAGCCGAACACCACGATCGGGGCGATCGCCATCAGCGAGGCGGCCGACAGCTTGGCCCAGAACAGGCCCTCCGGGCTCGAATAGGAGGCAATCAGCGACGCCAGCGTGCCAGCCTTGGCGGAGGTCAGGTTGAGCGCCCAGAAGGCCTCGTTCCAGCTCAGCACCAGGCACAGCAGGCCGGTCGAGGCCAGCCCGCCGATCGACAGCGGCAGCACCACATGGCGGAACTCCTTCCAGAGGTTCGCGCCGTCCATGCGCGCCGCCTCGAGGATCTCGGGCGGGATGTCCTTGTAGTTCGTGTAGAGCATCCAGACCATGATCGGCAGGTTCGACAGCGTGAAGACGATGACCAGCGCGGGCAGCGAGTCCAGCATGCCCAGGGTCTGCGCGATCACGTAGATCGGCACCAGCGCGCCGACCGCCGGCATCATCTTGGTGGAGAGCATCCACATCAGGATGTCGCGCGTGCGCCGGGTACGGAAGAACGCCATGGAATACGCGGCCGGCGCCGCGATCAGCAGCCCCAGCACGGTCGAGCCCAGGCTGGTGATGAGCGAGTTGCGCGCGTACAGCAGGTAGTCGCTGCGGCGCTGCACCTCGGTGAAGTTGTCGAGCGTCGGGTCGAACACGAACAGCGGGGGCACATGGATGGCCTGCAGTTCGGTCTTGAACGCGGTGAGGAACAGCCAGCCGAGCGGAAAGAACAGCAGCAGCGTGACGGCCCAGGCGGCGACGGTGCGCAGCGTCAGGGCGAGGAGCTTGTCGGATGGCATCGTCTCGCCCTCAGTCCAGGTTCTTGCCGATGATGCGGATCAGGAAGACCGCGACGATGTTCGCCAGGACCACGGCGAACAGTGCGCCGGCCGAGGCCACGCCCACGTCGAAGTTCATCAGCGACTGCTTGAAGATCATGTACGTCAGGTTGGTGCTGGCGTTGCCCGGGCCGCCGTTGGTCGTGATGGCGATCTCGGCGAACACGCTGAGCAGGAAGATCATCTCGATCATGATCACCACCGCCATCGGCCGGCCCAGGTGCGGAATGGTCAGGTAGAAGAAGCGCTGCGGGGCGGTGGCGCCGTCCATGCGGGCGGCTTCCATCTGCTCGCGGTCGAGCGACTGCAGGGACGTGATGAAGATCAGGCAGGCGAAGGGCAGCCATTGCCAGGCCACCATGACGATCACGGACAGGAGCGGCAGGTCGCTCATCCAGTCCACCGGCGTTGCGCCGAAGCCGCGCCACACGTCGGCGAGCACCCCGTAGATGGGGTTCATCATCATGTGCTTCCACAGCAGCGCATTGACCGTGGGCATCACGAAGAAGGGCGAGATCAGCAGCACGCGCACGATGC
>JAQGLP010000093.1 GCA_028292835.1 Variovorax sp. | reverse complement strand
ACGGCATGCGCACCACCCTGACCGAGGCGCTGCACGACGTCGACGAGGACACCCACCTGCACGTGAGCTTCGACATCGACTGCCTCGACCCGGCCGACGCGCCCGGCGTCGGCACGCCGGTGCGCGGTGGGCCGACCTACCGCGAGATGCAGCTGTGCATGGAGATGATCGCCGACACCGGCCGCCTGGGCTCGCTCGACGTGATGGAACTCAACCCCGCGCTCGACGTGCGCAACCAGACGGCCGGGGTGGCAGTGGAGCTGGTCGAGAGCCTGTTCGGCAAGTCGACGCTGGCGCGCTGAGCCGACGAAACGACCGGGCCGCAGGAGGGCCTGCGTCTTTCGAGCGGCGGATACAGCAGATTTTCCGGCCGGCCGTCGAGCCCGGCCGGCCTTCACTTCGCCTTTTCGGCCGACATCTTCACGGGCTCTGCGGTTTCCGGGGCGGCCGGCTTGTCCAGCGTTTTGTCGGCGACCTTTTCCTCCGGCGCCGCCTCCGATCCCGGCTCGGGCAGGTAGCGCTCCAGCAGCACGAAGAAGCGCTCGTAGAACGCCGCGTCCTGCACCGTCTCGCTGCCCACGCGCACCATCGAGTCGTCGCTCGACAGGAGCGGCAGCGACAGCGAGCCGAAGGCGCCGACGCCGACGCTGGCCGAGTTGTTGCTCTTCTTGAGCGTGTAGCGGTCCTGCACGGCGTTGACGAAGGCGATGCTGCCGTGCGCGCCGTCGCGCGCGCAGACCACGCGGAAGTCCACCTGCACATGCTGCTCCGCCGCCGGCTGGAAGTTCTTGCGCCCGTTGACCGATTCCGGCGCCGTGGCGGTAATCACATAACCCTGGCTCAGCAGCGCGCGCCGCGCCGCCTCGCAGGCGTCCGCCGGCCCGGTGCCGTAGGGCCGCGCATAGGTGGTGGTCGAGTCGAACTCCTCCTGGGCGCGGAAGGTCGAGGTCTTGCCCGTACCGGTCAGGGCGCAGCCGGCGAGCGAGGCGATCAGCAGGGGGGCCAGCGGCCAGGGGGTGATGCGGCGTGGAAACGGCATGAGGGTGGGCCGGAAGGGAGGCAAACCAGCAAGGTAGCGAATCGGGAGCGCGGATGCTACTCCGCGGCGTAAGACGACGCGGTCGCCGACAAGTTCAACGACCCGGTCCGGCGCGCCGGCCTCGGGATGCGACAGTTGCGGCCAGAAGCCCCCGTTGCGTCGATGCAGTGGCTGCCACATACTGTTTCATCCGCGAATCCGGCTTCGCGCGAAAGACGGAGGGGACATGACTGACACCGAACTCCAGGTCATGGCCGCGGTTGCCTCGGCCATTGCGGCTGGCGGCTCGCTCGTGGTCGCGGTGTTCGCGGCGAGCCTCGCCCACAAGGCGACCGAGGTGGCACGAACCAACCTGCTGATCTCGGTCAATGCACAGAAGGGCAGCACACTGTCGCGCTGCATGGAGGTCTACAGCAAGATCGAGGAAGACCTGATCGCCGGCAACCTGAGCGGCAGCCGCTATTTCGAGCGGGTCTGGGGACTGCATTACGCGCAATACCATCTGTTTGTACTGGGCCAAATCCCCGAGCACGTCTACATTGGCTGGCTGATGGCGCGCCACCGGGCCTATCAACACGGTTCGCCGCAGGGCACTCCGCCGATGTCGCAGGCCGATGGCTGGGCGCATGCAAGGGAGATCATCGAGGACGCGGATTTCACGGCCTTCATCGAGGGCTTTTTGTTAGATGCGCAGGCGACCAAGGGCACGGTGAGCGGCCATGCTCATGCGACGGCCTCGCGCGCGCAGCCGCTTCAGGTGTGACGCCTGCATCAAGGTCGACAAGGACCCAGATCCCTCTCAGTGACGAGAACGAAGACAAGCTGGTGCTTACCCGCCTGAGCGGAGCGAACATTTCTCAGGCTTGGGCCGCAGGCCGTCCCCCGAAGATTGAGGTTCCCACCCGCACCATCGTGCTGCCCGCTGCAATCGCGGCTTCCAGATCGGCGCTCATGCCCAGCGACAGCGTGTCGAGCGCGATGCCATCCGCGCGAATCTCGTCGAAAACCGCCCTGACCCGCATGAACAGGGCGTACTGCGCTACAAAATCAATAGCAGGCTCGGGAATCGCCATCAGGCCGCGCAGTCGCAGGCGCGGCAGTTGCGCCACGGCGCGCGCCAGCGCCAGGGCGTCCTGCGCCGCCACGCCCGACTTGTTGTCGCCGCCGTCCACATTGACCTGCAGGCACACCTGCAGCGGCGGCAGGTGCGCCGGGCGCTGCTCGCTCAGGCGCTCGGCGATCTTGACGCGATCGAGGCTGTGCACCCAGTCGAACTGCGCCGCCACCGCGCGCGTCTTGTTGCTCTGCAGCGGCCCGATGCAGTGCCATTCGAGGTCCGCGCGCAGGTCGGCCAGCGCGTCGATCTTGGCGATGCCCTCCTGCACGTAGTTCTCGCCGAAGGCGGCCTGGCCGGCGGCATGGACCTCGCGCACAGCCTCGGGCGGGAAGGTCTTGGAAACCGCCAGCAGCCGAACGCCCGCCGGATCGCGGCCGTGGCGCGCGCACGCCGCGGCGATGCGTTCGCGGACTTGATGAAGGTGGTCGGAAAGGGTCGTCATAATCGTCAACAGCGTATCAAAACGTCAACGACGTCAGAGGATCTTCATTCGTGGAAATTACCCAACTGCTGGCTTTCAGTGTCAAGAACAAGGCCTCCGACCTGCACCTGTCCGCTGGCCTGCCGCCGATGATCCGCGTGCACGGCGACGTGCGACGCATCAACGTCGATCCGCTCGACCACAAGGCGGTGCACGCGATGGTCTACGACATCATGAGCGACACGCACAGGAAGCACTATGAGGAGTTCCTGGAGGTCGATTTCTCGTTCGAGATCGAGGGGCTGGCGCGCTTCCGGGTCAATGCCTTCAACCAGTCGAGGGGCGCGGCGGCGGTGTTTCGCACCATCCCGTCGAAGATTCTGACGCTGGAGCAGTTGAACGCGCCCAAGATTTTCGGCGAACTGGCGCTGAAGCCCCGCGGGCTGGTGCTGGTCACCGGGCCGACCGGCTCGGGCAAGTCGACCACGCTGGCCGCGATGGTCAACTACCTGAACGAAACCGAGTACGGCCACATCCTGACGGTGGAGGACCCGATCGAGTTCGTGCACGACTCCAAGAAGTGCCTGATCAACCAGCGCGAGGTCGGCCCGATGACGCTGTCGTTCGCGGCGGCCCTGAAGTCCGCCCTGCGCGAGGACCCGGACTGCATCCTGGTCGGCGAAATGCGCGACCTGGAGACGATTCGCCTGGCCATGACCGCGGCGGAGACGGGCCACCTGGTGTTCGGCACGCTGCACACCTCCAGCGCCGCCAAGACCATCGACCGCGTCATCGACGTGTTCCCGGCGGAAGAAAAGGAAATGGTCCGCGCGATGCTGTCGGAGTCGCTGCAGGCCGTGATCTCGCAGACGCTGTGCAAGACCAAGGACGGCAGCGGCCGCGTGGCGGCGCACGAAATCATGATCGGCACTTCCGCCATCCGCAACCTGATTCGCGAAGCCAAGGTGGCGCAGATGTATTCGGCGATCCAGACCGGCAACAGCGTCGGCATGCAGACGCTGGACCAGAACCTCACCGACCTGGTCAAGCGCAACATGATCAGCCCCGCCGAGGCCCGCAGCAAGGCCAAGATCCCGGACAACTTCCCCGGCTAGCTATGTCGCTTCCGCACCGCGGCTCGTGGATCAAGCGGCGCAACGCGCGGCTTGATCCCGCTTGCATGAAGGATCCGGCTTTGCCGGTCCTTCGTGCACTGACCAGCAATCAACTTGAAAAAG
>JAQGLP010000077.1 GCA_028292835.1 Variovorax sp. | reverse complement strand
CTGACGTTTCAGCCAACCCAAAACGTTTATCCTGCGACTTTTAAGAGGAAACACGCCATGGGACTTCTGGACATTCTTCAGCAGGCGCTCAACAGCGGCAATGCCGATGCGCATTTCGACCAGGTGGCACAGAACGCGTCCAAGGAGGACCTGGGGGCCGGCGTGGCCGCCGCAATGCGCTCCGACCAGACGCCGGCGTTCGGCAACATGGTCGGGCAATTGTTCGGGCACTCGTCCTCGACGCAGCAGGCCGGCGTGCTCAACCAGATTCTCGCGACGCTGGGTCCGACGGCGCTCTCGGGCGTGGCCGGTGGTGTGCTCGGCCGCATCCTCCAGCCAGGCCAGACGCAGGTGACTCCCGACCAGGCGTCTCAGCTGTCACCGTCTCAGGTCACGGAGATCGCCGCCCATGCCGAGCAGCAGCATCCGGGCGTGGTGGACCAGGTCAGCCAGTTCTATGCGCAGCACGCGGGACTGATCAAGGTGCTGGGCGGTACCGCGCTGATGGTGGCGCTGGCGAAGATGAAGGAAAACGCTTCGCAGGGCTGAACACGCCAGCCGCAGACTTCGCGCTACCTGCTTGGCTGCCCCCACGTGCGGGCGGCCTCTTTCGCATTGTCGGGGTGCCCGGAGAATTCCGCGCGCTTTTCGATTTCATGTTCGAGTGCCGTGCTCACCTCCACCAGCGCGCGCGCCGACTCGGCCAGTTTCTTCTCGAGTTCCTCGGTATGGTCGATGGCCTGCGCGAGGTCGCCAACCTGAACTTCCTGAGGGACGTTCTTTTCGAGAACGGTGGCGACCACAGCCAGTTGCTGGGACGCATTGTGCACATCGGCTGTAACAGCTTCTGTTTTCTCAAGCGTCTGTGCGAGTGGCGAGATGTCGTCGTGCGGGGAGGTGAGGGTGGATGCTGTCATGGTGTGCCGCGCCGGGCGTCGGGCCAAGCGTGGCCCGCATGGTACCCGGATTGGCCGCTCAGGCAACCACCAGGCCTTTGAGTGCCGGGTCGGGGGCGGGTGTTTTCAGGTCCATGTCCTCCAGCGTCTTGACCAGCAGCCGGGCGATCATCAAATTGCGATGGCGCTTGTGGTCGGCTGGAATCACATACCAGGGAGCCTCGTCGGTGGAGGTGGCCGCCATCGCCTTGTCGTAGGCATTCTGGTAGTCGGCCCACTTCTTGCGCACTTCCAGGTCTCCCAGGCTGAACTTCCACTGCTTTCCGGGTGTATCGACGCGTGCCTGCAGACGTTCGCGCTGCTCGTCGCGGCTGATGTGCAGCATGCACTTGACGATGACGGTGCCCGTCTGAACCAGCAGCCGTTCGAAATCGTTGATCTGCGCAAAGCGTTGCTGGCACTGGACCTTGTCGAGCGTGCCCTCGACCACCGGCACCAGGACGTCCTCGTAGTGGCTGCGGTTCCACACGGCGAGTTCGCCCGCGCGCGGCACCACGGCGTGGCAGCGCCAGAGAAAATCGTGCGCGCGCTCCTCCTCGGAGGGCGCCTTGAAGGCCGCCACCCGCAGGCCCAGGGGCGAGGTGCGTGAGAACACCCAGCGGATGGTGCCGTCCTTGCCGCTGGTATCCATGCCCTGCAGCACCAGCAGCATCTTGCGCCGGCCCTCGGCGTGCAGCAGGTTCTGCAGTTCGTCGAGTTTGACGGCGAGCGATTCGAGTTCCTCCTGCTGTTGGGCCTCGGAACCTTGCAGGAAGGGCGTCTCGCCCGGATCGATGTCCGACAGTTTTTTCTTGTTCGGCGCAACGCGGTAGTTCTTGAAGCCAGCCATGAGCGGTTTCCTGGAGTGCGAAGGCCCGAGCCTACCGCAGCCTATCGCGAAGAACCGGACTCGTCGTCCAGGCTGGCGCTCCAGCGGCTGCCCCAACCGCGCACGGTGTCGTCGAGCTCGCGACGCTCGCGCTTGGTCGGGCGGCCCTGCTCGATGCTGAGGGCGGGTTCGCGCGCCAGCCGGTGCTGTTCGCGCGCCGCGGCGTGGGCGGCCAGGCTCTCGGGCGTTTCCTCGTAGAGCTGCTGCGCCACCGGTGCCGGGCCGCGTTGGCCGCTCAGGCCGCGCACCATGACCGTGCGGGTGAGGGCACCCAGCCGCATCGCCACCGTATCGCCGACCTTGAGCTCGCGCGAGGCCTTGCACGGCGCGCCATTGACCTGCACGCGGCCCTTGCCGATCTCTTCGGTGGCCAGCGAGCGGGTCTTGAAGAAGCGCGCGGCCCAGAGCCATTTGTCGATACGCAATCGTTCCATCGTCAGCCATTGTCCAACGGAAGTCGCACGCTGGCGCACAGGCCGGTCACGTGGCCCTCGGCCTCCTGGTTGTCGAGCGCGATTTCGCCGTCCAGCGCCCGCACGATCTCGCGGCAGATCGCCAGACCCAGGCCGGAGCCGCGCAGGACGTCGCCGGCCGCGAAGGGGGCGAACAGGCGCTGCCGCAGTTCGGCCGGGATGCCGGGGCCACGATCCCGCACCGCGAGCCGTGCCTCGCCCCCGGTGGCGTGCAGGCGCACACACAGCGGCGCGCCGTGCGGGCTGTGCTGGATGGCGTTGTGCAGCAGGTTGCGCGTGAGCTCCTGGAGCATCCAGCGGTGCGCCCGCACCGGCGCCGGACTGGCATCGAACTCGAAGTCGAGCGCCTTGTCGGCCACCAGCGGCGATAAATCGAGCGCCACCTGGCGCGCTACCGGCTCCCAGTCGATGCGTTCGGACTCGGGCTGCTGGCGCAGCTGTTCGACCTTGGCGAGCGACAGCATCTGGTTGACCAGCGCGCTGGCGCGGTCCACCGTGTCGTTGATCTCGCCCAGCGCCTGGTCGGCCGGCATGTCCCCGCGCCGCGCCGACTGCACCTGCGCCTTGAGAACGGCGAGCGGCGTGCGCAACTGGTGCGCGCTGTCGCGCACGAAGCGCTTCTGGTGGTCGAGCAGACGCCGCAGCCGGCCCATCACGGCAGTGGTCGCTTCGACCAGCGGGCGCAATTCGCGGGGTGCGTCGGGAGCGTCGATGGGCCGCAGGTCGTCCTCGGAGCGCGCCTCCAGTTCGGCGCTGAGGCGGCGCACCGGCCGGGTGGCGCGCTGCACCACCTCCACCACCAGCGCGCCGATCACCGCCAGCAACAGCAGCTGGCGCCACAGCGTGTCGAGCAGGATCCTGCGCGCCAGCGTTTGGCGCAGTTCCAGCGTTTCGGCCACCTGCACCACGGCCATGCCGCGCCCGCGCGCGCCCGCCACGGGCTGCAGCAGCACGGCCACGCGCACCGGTTCGCCCCGAAACCGCGCGTCGTAGAAATCGACCAGCGCGGCGTAGGCCCCGCGGTCGGGAATGCGGCCGCGCCAGAACGGCAGTTCGGCGAAGCCCGACACCAGCTTGCCGTCGAGCCCGGAGACGCGGTAGTACATGCGGCTCTGGTTGTCGGC
>JAQGLP010000014.1 GCA_028292835.1 Variovorax sp. | reverse complement strand
GTGCAGCCCGGCGACGTGCTCGTGACCGACATGACCGACCCGAACTGGGAGCCGGTGATGAAGCGTGCCAGCGCCATCGTGACCAACCGCGGCGGACGCACCTGCCACGCGGCCATCATCGCGCGCGAGCTCGGCATCCCGGCCGTGGTCGGCTGCGGCGACGCCACCGAGATCCTGAAGGACGGCACGCTCGTGACCGCCAGCTGCGCCGAAGGCGACACCGGCTTCATCTACGACGGCCTGCTGGAGACCGAGGTGACCGAGGTGCAGCGTGGCGAGATGCCCGCCATCGACTTGAAGATCATGATGAACGTGGGCAATCCGCAGCTGGCCTTCGACTTCTGCCAGCTGCCCAACCACGGCGTGGGCCTGGCGCGGCTCGAATTCATCATCAACAACAACATCGGTGTGCACCCGAAGGCGATCCTCGACTACCCGAACGTCGACAACGACCTGAAGAAGGCGGTCGAGTCGGTGGCCCGCGCCCACGCGTCGCCGCGCGCCTTCTATGTCGACAAGGTGGCCGAAGGCATCGCTACCATCGCCGCGGCGTTCTGGCCCAAGCCGGTGATCGTGCGGCTGTCGGACTTCAAGTCCAACGAGTACCGCAAGCTGATCGGAGGATCCCGCTACGAGCCGGAAGAAGAAAACCCGATGCTGGGCTTCCGCGGCGCAGCGCGCTACGTCAGCGAGGCGTTCCGCGAAGCCTTCCTGATGGAATGCGAGGCGCTCAAGCGCGTGCGCAACGACATGGGGCTCACCAACGTGCAGATCATGGTGCCCTTCGTGCGCACGCTGGCGCAGGCCGAGCGTGTGACCGGCCTGCTGGCCGGGGAGGGGCTCAAGCGCGGCGACAACGAACTCAAGGTCATCATGATGTGCGAGGTGCCGAGCAACGCGATCCTGGCGGACGAGTTCCTCCAGTATTTCGACGGCTTCTCGATCGGCTCCAACGACCTGACGCAGCTCACGCTGGGGCTGGACCGCGACTCGGGGCTCGAATTGCTGGCGGCCGACTTCGACGAGCGCGACCCGGCCGTGAAGGCCATGCTCAGCCGCGCCATCGCGGCCTGCAAGGCACAGGGCAAGTACGTCGGCATCTGCGGACAGGGTCCGAGCGATCACCCGGACTTCGCGCTCTGGCTGGCCGAGCAGGGGATCGAGTCGATTTCGCTCAATCCCGACAGCGTGATCGACACCTGGAAGCAGCTGGCCGCGCGTTGAGCACGCCCCAGGGGGAACGGCACGGCCGAGGCCGAAAACGATCCTCCTGGCTGGCAGCCCCATGCCGCAACAGCATGGGGCAAGGCAAGCTATAATTTACGGCTTTGCCTTGCCACACCACATCCGACGCTGTGGGTGGCTTAATCCCCCTTCCGCGGAAGACCCACAAGGAGTGCCATGCGTCACTATGAAATCATTTTGCTGATCCACCCGGATCAGAGCGAGCAAGTTCCGGCCATGCTGGAGCGCTACAAGGGCCTGATCACCACCGGCGGTGGCAAGGTCCATCGCGTGGAAGACTGGGGCCGCCGCCAGCTGGCCTACCAGATCAACAAGCTCAGCAAGGCGCATTACCTGTGCGTGAACATCGAGGCCGACCAGGCCGTGATGTCCGAGCTGGAGCATGCCTTCAAGTTCAACGACGCCGTGCTGCGCCACCTGACGGTGGTCAAGAAGAAGGCCGACACCGGCCCGTCCTCGATGATGAAGACGGTCGAGCGCGAAGAAGCTCGCAAGACCCAGCAAGCCGAGTACGCCGCCGCCAACAACAGCTGAAGCGCATGTCGCGTGCGGCCAACCAGCTTCTGCTGACGGCCTGCGTCGCCGAAGCCGGCGCCCTGCGCCACACGCCCGCCGGACTGCCCGCCATCGATCTGAAGCTCGAACACGAGTCGAGCCTCGAAGAGGCCGGGCAATCCCGGCAGGTCAAGGCGGCGCTCAAGGCAGTGGCATTCGGGGCAGTGGCCGAACGGCTCGCGCGGCAGGCGTTGGGAAGTCTCTGGCTGTTCCAGGGGTTTCTCGCCACGCCACGCAACGGCAAGCACGCGGTGTTCCACATCCAGGATTTTCAGCAGGCTTGAGACATCGTGGACAGAACTCCCGGTCCTGTCCTCAAACAATTTACATAGAGGTCCTACCATGGCCACGTTCAAGAAATTCAACAAAGACAAGCGCCCCAAGCGCAACACGCAGTCGCTGCTGTTCAAGCGCAAGCGCTTCTGCCGCTTCACCGTCGCCGGCGTCGAAGAGATCGACTACAAGGACGTCGACACGCTGCGCGACTTCATCAACGAAAACGGCAAGATCATTCCCGCGCGCCTGACCGGCACGCGCGCGATCTACCAGCGCCAGCTCAACACCGCGATCAAGCGTGCGCGCTTCCTCGCGATGGTGCCGTACAGCGACCAGCACCGCGTCTAAGGAGCCAGACACCATGCAAATCATTCTTCTGGACAAGGTCGTCAACGTCGGCGCCCTGGGCGACATCGTCAAGGTCAAGGACGGCTACGCGCGCAACTTCCTGATCCCGCAAGGGCGTGCCCGCCGCGCCACCGAATCCAACAAGGCCGAGTTCGCCGCCAAGCGCGCCGAACTCGAGAAGGCTGCCGCCGCCAAGTTGGCCGAGTCGCAGGCGCAGGGCGAAAAGCTCGCCGGCACGACCATCAAGCTGACGCAGAAGGCCGGCGTCGACGGCCGCCTGTTCGGCTCGGTCACCAACCACGACATCGCCGAAGAGCTGAACAAGCAAGGCTACAAGGTCGTCAAGTCGCAGGTGCGCATGCCCAACGGCCTGATCAAGACGACCGGCGACAACACCGTGAGCGTGGCGCTGCACACCGATGTGGTGGTCGATATCACGGTGACGGTCTACGGCGAAACCGCCTGATCGCCGGCGGCGCACTCTGCGCCGCACGCGGGCCGCTTTTGCGGCCACGACACCAGCCGCCTTCGGGCGGCTTTTGTTTTTGTTTTCGGGTTGTCCCGCGCAATGCACCGGAAACCCACCGCTTGTCCACAGCCTTATCCGATGACAGCGCGTCCCGGGCGGCATAGCATCGAAGGCTCCAAGGAAGCTCATGTCCGCCGTTTTCTCCCATGCCGACAACGATCCGTCGGCTGACCGCCAGGTTGCGCAGCTGCGCATTCCTCCCCATTCGATCGAGGCCGAATCAAGCGTCCTGGGCGGCCTGCTACTCGACAACGGCGCCTGGGACCGGGTAGGCGACCTGCTCGAGGAAGGCAACTTCTACCGCTACGAGCACCGGCTGATCTACACGGCCATCAGCACCCTGGTCAACGCCAACAAGCCGGCCGACGTCATCACGGTGTACGAGCAGCTGCAGAACCTCGGCAAGGGCGCCGAGGCGGGCGGGCTGGCGTACCTCAACTCGCTGGCGCAGTACGTGCCGAGCGCGAGCAACATCCGCCGCTACGCCGAGATCGTTCGGGAGCGCTCGATTCTGCGCAAGCTGATCAGCGCCGCCGACGAGATCGCGACCAACGCCTTCAACACGCAGGGCAAGGCGGTCGACAAGATCCTGGACGAGGCCGAGCAGAAGATCTTCAACATCGGCGAGGAAGGCTCGCGGATGAAGCAGGGCTTCCAGGGCATGGATTCCCTGGTCGTGCAGCTGCTGGACCGGGTCCAGGAGATGGCCGACAACCCCAACGACATCA